>JAFGIC010000441.1 GCA_016929815.1 Deltaproteobacteria bacterium | reverse complement strand
CTCCTGGCGAGAACCCCCTTTTCCAGATAGAGATTATCCTCAAGGCCAACTCTCCAGAATCCCCCTTCAAGCACGTTGACTATCCCCATGGAAAACTGGAATCTTCCTGCCGCGCATACTGACCACCTGAAGTCCCCTATAAGGTCCTTTGCCTGCCGGATCATGTATAGAAGGTGTTCCGCTGTTGCAGGGATACCTCCCAGGATGCCCATTACAAACTGGAGATAGATAGGCTTCTCCAGGTATCCCTCGCTTATGATCTGAGCGATATTGTTTATCTGTCCTACATCATATATCTCTATCTCAGGCCTTGTGCCGTGCTCCTTCATTGTCCTCGCGTAATGGTGCAGCGACTTGAAATGATTTGGGAATATAAAGCTCTCCGTCCCCTCCAGAAATTCCCTCTCCCATTCGAATCTGAACTCCTTTACCTTTTCAACTACAGGGTACAGGGCGAAATTGAGAGAGCCGCCGTTAAAGGTGGCCATCTCCGGCTCAAGGGCGCTGACGACAGCCAGTCTTTCCTCTGGAGTCATTGTGGGACTTCCCCCTGTAGTGGGGGTGATTACCACATTGCACCTTGCTTTTATGCCGGACATATATTCTTTGAAGATGGCCGTATCGGCGGTCTGCCTCCCGTTTTCAGGATCCCTTCCGTGAATATGGACAACTGCAGCTCCGGCCTGATGGCACCGCACTGCCTCATCGATGATATGAGCAGGCTTATAGGGGAGGTAAGGCGACATTGAGGGCGTATGTATTGATCCTGTTAATGCCGCCGTAATAATAACCTTGGACATAATGATCGCCTCCTTATTATGTTGTCCCGTATTTATAGACCCTCGGCGGAACCTTGTTGATCTCATCCTCATCAATAAAGGCAACCAGCCTGACGATAGATCCGTCGCCCATATACCATCTAATGGGGAATCCTGAAATGGTCACCCTTTTGCCTACAACCATTGCGATATCGCCGCCCACGTTCTCCCAACCTACTATGCCGTTCTTCATCAGGATATTGTGGCACGGTTCCCATTCAGGAAAGGCCTCCTCCACCGATTTGCCGAACATCTTCTTATATTCGTCAAAGATATCCGGACGGAGAGGACCCGGACCGTGGGGGCCGATGGCAGTATGAAGCGGGTGGTCCAGGGCCTGCTGATCAACGCCTACCGATTTGACGCCCCTTTCAACAAACCATTCGCCTGCCTCCCTGCCGAGGCCGGGAGAATAGAGGAAATACTTCTGGCTGTCTCCCCAGTACTTGTGCCAACCCGTGTGGATGATGACGATATCTTCCTTTTCAATCCTGGGCCGCGCGTTTTCAAGATCCTTGGGTGTAATAAGTTCCCATTGTTTTTTTGGAATATCCACCACAACACCTGTTCCATAATATTTCTCCAGCGGTATTTCATGGGTGTATTCCAGGCCTTCAACAACATGGGCCGGTGAATCCGCGTGTGTCGTGCAGTGCATTGTAGTAGTAATAACCTGGCTGAGAACCCCTGATTTGGCCATATAATGCATACGTTCTATTTTTACATCGGCAAAATAGGGCCACAACGGACATTTGTCCCCGAAGGGATGGCTTAAATCAACAAGTTTAATTTTCCCCATTTTATTATCCTCCAATTATTTGTTAGAATTATTTTTAACCGGCAAGGTTTGATGATATTCCTGAATATCAGACAATGCCCGTATCCATGGATTGCATTTCCAATGATGCGTTGAACACACCTCCGCCACTTGAGTTATATTTTTAGAAATTTTCCGCTGCTAAATGCCGGAACAGATTATTATCACAATCTTCTCTCAGGTTTCTTCTTTCCATTATCCAAGGCCGATTGCTGAAATCCGACCGCTTTCAGCTGCCTTTATCATCCTTCCTGTTTGTTCAGCGAAAGTTCGGCTGAAATGCTGTCAACTGTATTTTTTATTTCCGATAATATATCGGGATTGATTTTTTTCCCGATTCTGTGCGCGGAGAATACAACAGCTAGGCCTCCAACAACAATATTTCCATAATCATATATCGGCATCCCGATTGCCTTAATCCCAAGGTCTGTCTCTTCATCGTCAAGGGAGTAGCCGTTTCGCTTTACCTCTTTCAAGTTTTTTATAAGTTCATCTTTGGATGTAATGGTTTTGGGAGTGAATCGTTCAAAGACCTCAATGCTGTCTATGATCTTTTCAGTTGTCTCAGGATCAGAGAATGCAAGCATTGCCTTGGCTCCGACAGCAGCATGGATAGGCACGCTCTCTCCAACATTGCCTGCAAGGCGTATCCTTTGCCGGCTTTCAGAAACCGCCATCACAATGCTTTTCTCATTTATCATCTGTTCCAACAGGACAGAGGTGTTAAGGGATGACCTGAGGCGATCCATATAAGGTTTTACGATCCGGACGAATTGACTGTTGAGGGAATTGATCACCGTGCGTCCCAGCAGAAGGGCCGACTGTCCGAGTTTAAATGTCTTTGTTTTGGAGTTTTGCTGAAGGAATCTTTTTCTGGTGAGCGTTAATAATATCCTTGATGCCGTTGCCTTGTTCAATGCAAGCTTTTTACTTATCTCAATGGTCCCCATCTCCTGGTTGTCGGGTACAAAGGCCATTAGTATGTTAAGGGCTTTTTCTATGGCAGTGTTTTTTTTAGTCATAAATCCAACTAATTCCAGTGGGATGGCAAATAACTAATCTCACTATATGAGATTTAGTCTTGCATTATGTACTTTGACAAAGGAGAAATGTCAAGCATTAATGTGGTTGAAAGCCGTATTTTTTTCCTTAAGGCGCCCTTATTTTTAACGCATCGCCAAATCGAGTAAGGGAGTTCCTCGCGGTTCTCCCCTCTCACACCACCGGGCATACCTGCTTGGTACCACAACGGTTTCGGTCATTTTTAAACGATTCGTGCCTTTGAACAGGATCGATAAGGTTATGTTTTACAAACCATTCTTTATTCATGGCGTGTTACGCGGATGGACTCCTTGCTTTCTGCCACCATCCCTTCCCGGATGCTGCGAGTTTCAACGCTTGCAGTGGAAAGACCCCCAGTTTTACCAGAAAGCCTACAATTGCCTTGGTACGTTTTAGACGTTTGAGGATAATGCAACGCAATTTTCGCCACATCCACTCTCCCAAGCGTTCCAGATATCCCTTGCCTTTAGCTAACTGGAAGTAGGTTATCCTACCGCTTGTTTGCGTCATATGCGTAAGTGTAAGTCACGCCGTCAGATCCTGTAAAGCTGGCCTTTAATCCGTTATTAAAATAGCTGTATGAGTAGATCTTTTCAAAAGTACCATAATCAACCGTCTCGGATACCTTCCTGTAGTCATTGTCATAGACATATGACCCTATAGTAAACAAATTATTAAGAACCGGTCACAACGCCATCAGGGAATTCATTCGATTTACCAGCGGGCCAGTTAAAGGATTAAGCCATCTAATTATAGAAATTGGGAAGAGAATAGCAATCTTAAGGAGGCATATCATACGGATTGACTTAAACCGGTTGATCTGGTAATCAAATTAGATTAATTTAATGGAGGCACTTTTCCAAAATGGATTATAAATCGACCCTGAATCTCCCGGATACTCAATTCCCCATGAAGGCCAACCTCGTAAAAAAGGAGCCTGAAACACTTGAAAGATGGGAAAAGGAAGATCTTTACGGGATGATAAGAAATGCGTCTGCGGGCCGCAAACAATACATTCTCCACGACGGCCCCCCCTATGCCAACGGCAATATCCATATGGGGACCGCGTTCAACAAGATACTGAAGGATATAATCATCAAATCAAAGCAGATGGCCGGTTTTGACGTCCCCTATGTTCCGGGCTGGGATTGCCATGGACTTCCCATAGAGCATAAGGTTGATATGGAGCTGGGCAAGAAAAAACTGGGCCTTACTCAGGTAGAAATACGTCAGGCGTGCAGAAAATATGCAGAAAAATATGTGGATATCCAGAGGAACGAATTTAAACGCCTAGGCGTGCTCGGGGAGTGGAATAACCCCTATCTTACCATGTCTTACCCCTACGAAGCCACAATAGTCAGGGAATTCGGGAAATTCGCGCTTAACGGAGGCGTGCAGCAGAGCAAGAAGCCCGTTTACTGGTGTATGTCCTGCAGGACCGCCCTGGCCGAGGCGGAGGTTGAATATGAACAGCACTCATCCCCTTCGATATATGTCAAGTTCCCGATGATTTCCGACCTTTCACAGGTCTTTCCTTCCCTTAAGAGGAAAAAGGTCTCAATAGTAATCTGGACCACTACGCCGTGGACCATCCCCGCAAACCTGGCCATTGCCCTTCATCCGGACCTTGACTATGCAGCCATCGAGGCAGGGGATGATGTGCTTATAATGGCCGATGGCCTGGCCGATATATGCATGAATTCCTTCGGCATACCGGATTACAGGGTCCTGGAGAGATTTAATGCCTCGAAAATTGTAAACCTCAAGGCAAGACATCCGCTCTATGACAGGGAATCTATCATTGTCCTTGCAACCTATGTAACCTTGGACGCGGGCACAGGGTGCGTGCACACCGCTCCCGGCCATGGAAGGGAAGACTATGAGACAGGCCTTGCCAACAATCTTGATGCCTATTCGCCTGTTGACGACTCAGGCCATTTTACAAAGGACGTTGAATTCTTTGCCGGGCAGGAGGTATTTGCAGCGAACGAGGCCGTGAATAAAAAACTTAAAGAGGTCGGCGCCCTTTTAAAGGAACAGAAGATAACCCACGAATATCCCCACTGCTGGAGATGCAAGAAACCGGTCATATTCAGGTCAACCAAACAGTGGTTTATATCCATGAAAAACAACAACTTGCGACAAAAGGCCCTTGATGCTATAAAAAAGGTCTCATGGATACCTTCCTGGGGCGAGGACCGCATATCCCTTATGATAGCAAACCGGCCCGACTGGTGCATATCCAGACAGAGGGCCTGGGGTGTGCCGATCACCGTCTTCTTCTGCAGAGACTGCGATAATGTTATTATCTCCCAGGAGATCATTGACCATGTAAGCGGCCTGGTTGAAAGGAACGGGGCCGACATATGGTTTTCCGAGTCTGAGGAGAAACTTCTCCCGCCTGGTACAACCTGTCCCCGGTGCGGCGGAAAGAACTTCAGAAAAGAGACGGATATCCTTGATGTGTGGTTTGATTCCGGTGTCAGCTATGCGGCTGTCTTGGAACTCAGGGATCGCCTGAAGAGCCCAGCGGACCTTTACCTGGAAGGCAGCGACCAGCACCGAGGCTGGTTCCACAGCTCTCTCCTCTGCTCAGTGGGAACAAGGGATCAGGCACCCTACAGGAAGGTCCTAACGCACGGTTTTGTGGTTGACGGTGCAGGAAAGGCTATGCATAAATCCGCGGGCAACTTCATCTCTCCCGAGGAAATGATAAAAGACTACGGCGCGGAGATCATCAGGCTTTGGGTGGCCTGTGAGGATTACCGTGACAATATAAGGCTCTCCAAGGAGATTCTCCAGCGACTCACGGAGGCATACAGGCGCATACGCAACACGTGCCGTTACCTGCTCGGAAACCTGAATGACTTTGATCCTGAGAAGGATTCCATACACTATGACAGGATGGAAGACCTGGACAAGTGGGCCCTTCACCGGCTCCAGGAGATGAACGAAAGGGCACAGAGGGCATACGACGCCTTTGAGTTCCATGTGATCTATCACACCCTGCATAATTTCTGTGTCCTGGATCTCTCTGCTTTTTATCTGGATATTATCAAGGACAGGCTTTATGCCTTTTCTAAAAACTCCGTGCTCAGAAGATCCGCCCAGACGGCAATGAACGAGATACTTAATGTGCTTGTCAGGCTGATGGCCCCTATACTTTCCTTTACCGCGGACGAGATATGGCAGTACATGGGGCATGACAACAGGGGGACCAATGTCCACGCGGATCTTTTTATACCTGTTAAAAAGGAATATATAGATCAGGATCTCGCAAAGAAGTGGGATGATGTGATCAGGGTCAGGAAAGAGGTCACCAAGGCCCTTGAGATAGCCAGAAAGGATAAGATGATAGGACACTCCCTTGATGCGTCCGTTACACTGGGTCTCTCCCGGGAACATGAAATACTTCTGTCGCCTTTTATGAATGATCTGAGGACACTGTTTATTGTCTCTTCAGTCCGGACCGTGTCGCTTGACATGCTTCAGGAAGGGATGGATGGCGAAGAGGTCAAGGGGCTTAAGATAAAGGTCTCTCTGTGTGAGGACCCTAAGTGTGAACGGTGCTGGATTCACGACCCCACCGTAGGAAAAGACAACTCACACCCGACGCTGTGCAGGAGATGCATTGACGCGCTGAAGGAAATGGAGTAATCGCAAATTGAAAAGGTACCATCTGCTGTTTATATTCACTGCCGCAGCAGTGATTGTTCTGGACCAGGCTTCAAAATTCATTATATCCGGGCTACTTGAAAACAATGGGGTAGTCACGGTTATAGAAGGCTTTTTAAATCTCGTTCATGTGAGAAACCGCGGCATGGCATTCGGCCTGATGAATCGACCTGACCCTGGAATTGCACCCTATCTTCTCATGGCCGTGACCATAATAGCCGTTGTCCTTATCCTGATATGGTCATTCAGATTAAGACTCGAGGATAGACGGCTTCTCTTCGGGCTATCCCTTATTCTCGGAGGAGCTGTCGGCAACCTTATCGACAGGATAAGGCTCAGGGAGGTAATAGATTTTCTTGATGTCTATATAGGCGCCTATCACTGGCCTGCTTTTAATGTAGCCGATTCAGCCATAACTGTGGGTACATGCTGGATCGCAGTATGCATACTATTCTTAAACAAAAAGGAGAATACTCTTTAAAATGCATCCCAATCTTTTTTCCATAGGCCCCTTTAGCCTCCATACCTATGGGCTTTTAATCGCCATAGGCTTTGTCTCCGGACTTATTGTCGCAATCAGAATCGGGAAGAGACATGGCATCGATTCCCAGCATATCATGGATATGAGTCTCCTCCTGATTATAAGCGGAATAATCGGGTCCAGGATCATCTATGTCCTGATGAATGCCTCCTACTACCTGGAAAACCCCCTCGATATCTTTAAAATCTGGCAGGGGGGACTCGTATTTTCAGGTGGATTGCTGGGCGCCGTAATTGCCGGCTGGTTCTATATCAGGCGCCACGGATTTAACATATGGCAGATCGGGGACATATACGCTCCGGCAATCGCTATTGCCCAGTCAATCGGGCGCATCGGATGCTTTATGGCAGGATGTTGTTACGGCAGACCCACTTCCGTTTCCTGGGGAGTGACCTTTACAAATCCCGATTCCATAGCCCCTCTTAATATCCCCCTTCATCCCACACAGTTGTATAGTTCCTTCAGCAATCTGATAATCTTTATAATAGTCATGATCCTTGGATCGAGGAAAAAATTCGACGGTCAGGTTTTTATATGGTACCTTATATTACACAGTACCGCGAGATTGCTGATTGAAAGGTTCAGGGGAGACGACCGGGGCATGTTCCCTGGAACCGGGTGGTCCATGACCCAGTTCATAACAATACTGATACTGTTTTCCGCGATAAGCGCCCTCTTTTACCTGAAATCAAGATATAACAAAAGGTAAAAAAAAGAGTGTATCCGTAATCATGGATACACTCTTTTAAAATCTAATATTACGAAAAGGGCATATTACATCATGCCACCCATTCCGCCCATGCCGCCCATGCCGCCTCCTGGAGGCATCATGGGAGCGGCTTCCTCTTTCGGTTTCTCGGCAATCATGGCCTCGGTAGTCAGAAGCAGTGAAGATACAGAGGCCGCGTTCTGCAATGCGAACCTTGTAACCTTAGTGGGATCGATAATCCCTGCCTTCATAAGGTCTTCGTACTCTCCTGAATCCGCATTGAGTCCGAATGCGCCCTTCTTTTCCTTTACCTTTTCCACAACCACGGAGCCTTCAAAACCGGCGTTATTGGCAATCTGGCGAATCGGCTCTTCAAGTGCCCTTACGAGCAGATTAACGCCGTTCTGTTCCTCTCCTTCCAGTTTAAGCTCAGACACGGCCTTAATGCATCTCAGCAATGCCACGCCGCCGCCCGGGACAATGCCCTCTTCAACAGCAGCCCTGGTTGCATTCAGGGCGTCTTCAACCCTGGCCTTTTTCTCTTTCATCTCTGTCTCTGTTGCGGCGCCGACCTTTATAACGGCCACGCCTCCTATCAGTTTGGCAAGTCTTTCCTGGAGCTTTTCGCGGTCGTAATCGGATGTAGTCTCTTCAATCTGTGCCCTGAGCTGTTTTACCCTTCCTTCAAGATCCTTTCTGCTTCCGCCGCCGTCCACTATCACTGTATTGTCCTTGTCGATGGTCACAGTCTTTGCAGTTCCGAGATCATTAAGGGTTATGTTCTCCAGCTTAATCCCGAGGTCCTCTGAAATGACCCTTCCGCCGGTGAGGATGGCTATATCTTCAAGCATTGCCTTACGCCTGTCTCCGAAGCCGGGGGCCTTTACCGCAGCGGCCTGTAATGTGCCTCTAAGTTTATTGACCACCAGTGTGGCGAGGGCTTCGCCTTCAACATCCTCAGCGATAATAACAAGCGGTCTCCCCATCTTGGCGATCTGCTCAAGGATAGGAACCATATCCTTCATGCCTGCAATCTTCTTTTCGTTAAGAAGGATGTAGGGCTCGTTCAGGGTAACCTGCATCTTTTCAGGGTCCGTTACAAAATAGGGGGATGTATATCCACGGTCAAACTGCATGCCCTCTACGATCTCCAGGGTTGTTTCCATGCTCTTGGCCTCTTCGACTGTAATAACGCCTTCCTTGCCGACCTTGTTCATGGCCTCGGCAATAATGTTGCCTATGGTAGAATCGTTATTTGCTGAGATTGTGCCGACCTGTGAGATCTCTTCCTGGTCCTTTGTCTGTTTTGAAAGCTTTTTAAGTTCATCAATAGCGACTGCGACTCCCTTCTCGATGCCCCTCTTTATCGCCATGGGATTTATGCCGGCGGCAACAAGCTTGGATCCTTCCCTGTATATTGACTGAGCTAAAACCGTGGCCGTTGTTGTACCGTCGCCTGCTACGTCTGATGTCTTGGAGGCTACCTCCTTGACCATCTGTGCGCCCATGTTTTCAAACTTGTCTTCAAGTTCGATCTCTTTCGCAACGGTAACACCGTCCTTGGTAATATTTGGAGAGCCGAAGGATTTCTCAAGCACCACATTCCTGCCCTTTGGTCCGAGTGTAACCTTTACCGCGTCGGCAAGTGTGTCCACACCCCTGAGAATAGCCTCTCTGGCCTTTCCACCGTATTTAATATCTTTTGCCATCTTTAAATTCCTCCGTAAATTAAATTCTTATTCAACAATAGCTATTATATCATCTTCCCGCATTATAAGGTGCTCTTCACCTTCAATCTTGACCTCTGTGCCGGCGTATTTGCCGAAAAGCACCTTGTCTCCTTTCTTGACATCCAGCGGTTTCAGTGAGCCATTCTCAAGAAGCTTTCCGTTTCCTACGGCAATAACCTTTCCCTCAGAGGGTTTTTCCTTTGCCGTATCAGGTATGATAATCCCCCCTTTTGTTGTTTCTTCCTCTTTAATCCTCTGTACGATAATACGATCATGTAACGGTCTGATTTTCATTTTGTAACTCTCCTCCTCAAATGATAAAATTGACATAAAAATGAAAACAACGATCCCTTATAAATTTTATATCTTCATGTTTTAACACGGTAAAATACAATAAAATTTACAGGGTTTATTTTTGTAACAAGCCCCCCGGCCCGCCATTTTACGGTCTTGATTCGGCGGTGGACTGAATTTTGACCAGCTCCCTGAAAGAACTGAGAAACAATAATAATTGAATGGTGAATGTCAAGGGTTCAGGTTGAAAAATATATAAATATTATTCATTAAAGGCTGTTCACGTACCATTCGAGCGTCAGTCGAATCCCCTTTTTCAGGTCCGTTTCCGGGGCCCATGAAAGGAACTCTTTTGCCTTCCGGGCGACAAGACAGCTCCTGGGGATATCCCCGGATCTTGCAGGATACCTGGTAAGCATTGCCAGATCATTCGGAATATCAGGCCGAATTTCCTTTACCGCATCAAAGATTATATCGTAGAGCTCCTGGGTCCTGGTCTCCTTTCCCGTTCCGATATTAAAAAAGTCATTTTCACCGTGTGTCAGCGCCCTGATATTTGCCTTTACAATATCACCTACATAGCAGTAATCCCTGACCATCCCTCTGTCATCCTCCGGGAAGTGAAAGAGATTCGATCCCTTTTTATTCCACAGGTTGGACATGAATATAGCCACCACGCCGGCCTCGCCGTTGGGGATCTGCCTGGGCCCATAGACATTCGCGTAGCGGAGGATGGTATATTTGAGGCCGAACTGGTGTCTGTAATAATTCAAATAATATTCGGACACGAATTTTGATATGGCATAGGGGGATAAAGGTATGGGAGGATACTTTTCCGAAGTGGGGTATTCCGCGGCATCACCGTAAACAGCCCCTCCGGATGATATAAAGATAAATTTCTTTATCTTGTATTTTACCGCGTTTTGCAGAAGGTTCAAAATCCCCTTGATATTCACATCAGCGTCAAAAGCCGGATCCTCAACAGAGGCAGGTACGCTCATCTGAGCGGCATGATGGTTGATAATATCAGGCCTCTCCTCCCTGATTATCCTCTCCATCTCTGTGGAACGTATGTCCTCTTTGTAAAACCTTACATCAGAATTTACATTTTCCATTTTTCCGGAAAAAAGGTTATCCACTACCGCTACCTGATGGCCCTCCTTCAGGTAACCGTCAACTACATTAGATCCTATGAACCCGGCCCCACCGGTAACAAGTATCTTCATGATCATTCCTTTTAAGAATAAGGGTTATTCATGATTCCCGCATCCGCAAGAATTAGCGAAGACAATTAAATTGACAGACAGGATATAAATACATAAATTGGTTGTTATTTGTCAAGGTATTAGAATTATTAAGGTGAATGGCTTTAAAATAGTCCCGGAACGTCTCTCCCTTATTTCTCTATTGAAAATAACCTATTGATATATTAGTATCTTTCAAATGAAAATGATCGGTTGAATTACTAAAAGAAATATCTCCCCCGGGGAAATTAAACATGAAGGAATATAACAACCTGCTGGATCTGATAGGAAATACACCGCTGGTCCTTATCAAAAAATTGAATACCAACAAGAATGTAAAGATACTTGCAAAACTTGAGTACTTTAATCCCGGAGGTTCCATCAAGGACAGGCCCGCACTTCAGATGATAGAAGATGCTGAAAAACGCGGGGAACTGACAAAGGATAAGATCATCCTCGAGGCAACCAGCGGAAACACTGGCATCGGTCTTGCCATGGTTGCCGCGGTAAAGGGGTATCGCGTTCTTCTTGTCATGTCCGAATCGGCCAGCGAGGAAAGGAAAAAGATACTTGCTGCATTGGGTGCAGAGCTGAGATTCACGCCGGCACACCTTGGGACGGACGGGGCAATTGAATCGGTCTATAGCCTTATCCGGGAATATCCGGAAAGATACTGGCTTTCAGACCAGTACAACAACGAATCCAACTGGCTTGCCCATTATAACGGAACTGCCATGGAGATATGGGAACAGACCGATGGAAATGTGGATGCGGTCATTTCTGCAATCGGTACTACAGGAACCCTTATGGGTCTTTCGAGGCGCCTCAAGGAACTCAAGCCTGACATCAATATTATCGGCATTGAGCCTTACCTGGGTCATAAGATCCAGGGGCTTAAGAACATGAACGAATCCTACAGGCCAGGCATATTTGACAAAGGCCGGGCTGACCGGATCATCAGGATAGATGACGAGGAGGCAT
>JAFGIC010000440.1 GCA_016929815.1 Deltaproteobacteria bacterium | reverse complement strand
ACACTCCGCCTGGGACACCCCAGTTAAATGAACCCACATCAAAGGTGCCCATTTCAATACCGGGGATGATCCTGTGGTGGAGCATGCGTGCTGCGTTTCCATAAGGGCTGTCGTCGGACACGCGGTTGTCGCCCGATGAGGTGCAATTGATGATAACGTCACAGTCCTTGTGTGCACGGATCAGTTTGATTGTCTGGTAGAAATTTACAGGATTCATTGTGCCGAAACCCTGTTCGTCACGCATGTGCAGGTGGACAACGGCAGCACCGTTCTTCCAGACCTCATATACCTCCTCTGCGATCTGTTCGGGGGTTTCCGGGATATTGTAGCCTGCTGGGGTTACGGCCCCTGTCATTGCGGCAGTGATGATAGTCTTTGCCATATTTTCTCTCCTTTAATATAATATTTTAGTACACTAAATAATAAATAAAACTTTTGATTATAATTTCTTGTGCATCTTGAGGATCTCAAATAACATTTAGTATCAGGATGTTGCGTTTTCATCGAGTTGACAAGAACTTGCCTTCTAATGTCTGGAGTATAAAAAATTTGTAATTGCATGTCAAATCAAATTCGGCATTCCCGCCACGGCGGGATGTCGGGAACCGCTGAAAGGATAAAAACTATTGAGCATATCAGGAGGATTATCAGGGGTTTCATAATCGGAGAATAAAATTTTCACCAATGCCCGGCAGGTAAAATAATGGTCCTATGTAATAACCTGATGGGACTATTTAGCGGCTATCTTCTTTCCTATGTTCCTGCGGGCAATCCTTATCTGGTCGCCGCCTTCCTTTTTGGCCTCATACATGGCCAGATCGGCCCTTTTTATAAAAGATTCCGTGTCTTCGCCTTTCGAAGCCTGGGCGATACCTATGCTGAATGAATACTTTTGCGGGTCTTTCCCCTTTTCTGAGTGGCTGGATCTCAGGGCAAACGTATCCCTGACCTTCTCGGCCACTAAAAATGCCTTATGGCGGTTGGCCTCAGGAAGAAGAACCATAAATTCATCCCCTCCATATCTGAAGCAGCTGTCACTTTGCCTGAGTACCGAACGCAATGTATCTCCCACCAATCTCAGCACCCTGTCCCCTTCAAGGTGCCCGTAGTTATCATTACAGTGCTTCAGATTATCCAGATCAAAACACATAAGGCTGAGGGGTCTTTTATATCTTTTCGCCCTGTTTAACTCCTCTGACAGGACAGTGTAAAAATGCCTGTGATTATAAAGCCCTGTGAGCCCGTCAGTAATGGACATCTGGTGAAATTTCTCCTCCATCCTTTTATGGGGCGTAAGGTCAGCGAAAAAGCCCACGCTACCCACCTCTTCGCCATTATCCCAGAGCAGGGTTGCTGAAAATCTTATAGGTATCTTCTCTCCTGATTTCCTGATAGCCTCAACTTCATAATCATGGAGACGTCCGGGTCCGCCCCAGTCCTTGCCGTACATGTCCTTTTTGATCCTGCGGGCCATCTCTGCAGAATGATATAATTCAGTAATGGAAATCTTTCCTAATGTCTCTTCAGCGGTGTATCCCGTGATCACTTCAGCCGCCTTGTTGAAAATGACTATCATCCCTTTTCTGTTTATTGCTATTATTCCATCAGGGCACAGGGAAACAAGGTCTTTAAAAAACACCTTTTCATCTATATTAAGGATGTAAGCTTCCTTGTTCACATCTACCTCCGGATAAATTAAAAACTGCTTTATTGTTTGATGTGTCGGGCAATAAAAAGTATAATGGCTGTTACGGCAGGGTACTTTTTTTAGAAAAAAATAATAAAAAAAACAAATTTATGTGTCAAGTGTATTTTATATCTATCGGTCATGTTTGTCGGGGCGGGGAAAACTGTTTATTATAATTAGAGGGCTATGCAATGAAAAATTATTTCATAATCCTGACCCAGGTTATTTCCCTTTTCATATTTTCATCAACCTATTCAATAGAGGAGGTAAAACAGGATATGATACTTACATCACCAAATTTTAATAATCAGGGGGCAATCCCTTCCGAACACACCTGCGAGGGCGCCGATATATCTCCCGCCCTTGCCTGGTCAAATGCCCCAGACGGCGTAAAGAGCTTTGTACTCATAGTGGATGATCCGGACGCCCCTGATCCTGAAAACCCCAGGATGACATGGGTGCACTGGGTCCTTTACAACATACCCGCATCGGTCAATAAGCTGGAAAGGGGAATAAAAAAACTCCCGGAGGGGACCATGGAGGGTTTAAACGACTCGAAACAGACCGGCTACAGTGGGCCATGTCCGCCCATCGGCAGGCACCGTTATTTTCACAAGCTCTATGCCCTGGACACAGTCCTCCCTGACCTAAAGACGCCTGCGAAGGCAAAGCTGGAAAAGGCAATGGAAGGTCATATCCTGGCAAAGGCTGAACTGGTGGGGCTATACAAGAAAAAGTAAGATGTCCTTGCAAAAATATGATCTTTTTGTTTATAATTACTCCCGTTTAAAAATTAGGTTGAAAAATACTATTACAAGGAGATATTGCAACATGTATTTCATCAGTATTTTGAAACTTGAAAAAAGGAGATCCGGCAGAGATCGCAGAAGACCAAACAATTCAGATCCATATCTTCATGAAAGAAGGGCCTCGGGAGACCGCAGGACCAAAGATGACAGAAGAATTTCAAGGGGAAGACGATCAGGAATCTATCGTATAATCTCCGAACAACAAAAAGAGAAACTTGATGGGATAATAAATATCCGTGAAGTAGAGTATAGAGATTTAACGACTGCATGAACCATATTATATTTGATGTTTTTAAAAAGCAGGTATAATATGCGGAATTATTGATATCCAGGCATATAAAGTATCCGGAACTGATACGCGCGTGTCGCATTATATATTTCTTTATTGTGTTTGTCTGTTCAACTATTTGTTCTCTTAACAACCAAAGGTATAAGGGGAGATAGAAATGACCACAATAATGCCAAAGGGAGAAAATGTAAGGCAATCATTGAAATGGATATCAAACGAGAGGCTTCAGGATGAATGCAAAGACATTATAGGTCTTATAAATGATGCATGCATCAGGTTTAATCTCTCACCTAAGGAAGAAGAATTTTTAAGGATTTTTTACTGTGAAGGCAATAATAACCTTCACCCTGATTTATAGATATCAGGTTTAGTCGCGGGCATTCTCTACTTCTTCATAAGCAACGGTTCAATCTTCGCGCTGAAACACTCCTTGCATACAAGCAGTTCCTCAGCATCAGAAAACGGCTCAAACCTGTTATACTGACCGTCAATAAAGCCCTTATCGAGATTTACAACTTCATCATCTATCTTGCAGGGTTTCCCGCATATAACACAGATGTCCTCTTTCATCTTACGCTCTCCTTGTTTATGTGCCGTATATAAATCTTGCCCTGTTAAAGACAAGAGCATTCTAGCATAACTGCACTCCAATTTCCAATACTATAGTGAACGACTTAAATAAGTTTACATAGCGCTATAAAAACTAGCTTTGAGGCAGCGCCTGTTTTCGAAAGGAGTATCTCAAAAAGAATTCCATCGTGCTATGCAGTGCCTTGATATTTGCGGTTTGTATCTCCGAATTACTGTCATCCTCGCATGATATT
>JAFGIC010000439.1 GCA_016929815.1 Deltaproteobacteria bacterium | reverse complement strand
GAATAATTTTATGTGTCCCTTAAGAGTAAGAAAGAGTATAAAATATTTATAAACAGTTAATGGTCATATCCATGCATGAACTAAGTATAACAAAAGAAATCCTTGATCTGGCGGTCGCTAAGGCCAGGGAGGTAAATTCCGGCAGGGTTCTCCAAATAAATATCGTGATAGGCAATGCCTCAAGCGTTATTGATGATTGCGTTCAATTCTGTTTCGATTTTGTAAGCAGAGAGACAATAGCCCAGGGCGCAAGGCTTAATTTTCTCAGGGTGCCGGTCCAGATGAGATGCAGGAATTGCGGCAATTTGTTTTGTCCTGAAAAAAAGACATGGGAATGCCCGCAATGCATGGAGTGGGATGCGGAAATAGTGAAAGGAAATGAATTCTATATGGATAGTATCGAGGTGGAATGATGAAAGTAACTGTTCTTCAGGATATCATGAGCGCCAATGACAGGATAGCGTCTAAAAACGAGGATCTATTGAATAAAAACAATGTACTTGCGGTTAATGTGATGTCTTCGCCTGGGGCCGGTAAGACATCGCTTATTCTTGAGACAATAAAAAAGCTGAAAAATCAGATTAAGATAGCGGTGATAGAGGCTGACATCTCATCGACCATAGATGCCGAAAAAATCATCGAGACAGGCGTACCTGCCGTCCAGATCAATACGGGCGGGGAATGCCATACCGATGCCAATATGTTCGGAACGGGGATAGAGCAGCTTTCATTGAAGGATATTGATCTATTGTTATTGGAAAATGTCGGAAATCTGGTGTGTCCCGCCGAATTTCGCATAGGCGCCCAAAGAAACGTCATGCTTCTGAGCATTCCCGAGGGCGACGACAAGCCATATAAATATCCATTGATGTTCACCACTGTTGAAGTAGTTATTGTCAGCAAGATGGATTATCTGCCTCTTTCGGATTTTAACCTTGATCAATTCGAAAAGGCGGTAAAAGGAATAAATCCGGATGCACATATATTTCACGTCTCCATTAAAAACGGGACAGGGATTGAAGAATGGACAGGATGGCTTAAATCTCAGTTAAGGCTGATTTAGAGTGAAAGAGGCGTCAGATAAAATCAAGGCAAGGAAGGTAAGCGTACACGGTGTAGTACAGGGCGTGGGTTTCCGACCCCTCGTCTATCAGCTTGCACTGAACAATCACCTGAAGGGCCAAGTTTTCAATACATCCGGCGATGTAACAATTATTCTGGAAGGCGCGGAGGGAGATATCGAATCATTTATCAGTCAACTCAGGGTTGCGCCTCCTCCCAGATCCAGGATTGAATCCATCGACCTTGAGGAACGGCCTGTTGAGGGCCTTTCGGGATTTGAGATAAAGGAAAGCCGCATTAAAAGAGATGAATATCAGCTGATCTCACCTGATATCGCCACATGCAGTCTCTGTATATCGGAGATATCAAACCCCTCGGATCGTCGTTATAAATATCCTTTTACCAACTGCACAAATTGCGGCCCCCGTTTCACAATCATTGAAGATATGCCCTATGACCGCGGAAATACCACCATGCGCAATTTCAAGATGTGTCCGGCATGCGGGAAGGAGTATGAAGACCCTTACGACCGAAGGTTTCATGCCCAGCCCAATGCATGCCCTGAATGCGGTCCGGCGCTTCAGTTATCGGATTCTTCCGGAAAAATTATTCCCGGCGATCCCTTATCCCTCTCCATCCAATATCTTATGAAGAGTAAGGTTGTCGCCCTCAAAGGGTTGGGGGGATTTCTGCTCTCGTGTGACGCTACCGATGACTCTGCGGTCAGTATGCTCAGGGAGAGAAAGGGACGCGGTTCCAAGCCTTTTGCCCTTATGATGGCTTCTCTGTATGAGGTTCGGAAATACTGCCATGTCTCCGAAAAAGAAAAAGACCTGCTCCTTTCGCCTCAATCACCCATAGTGCTGCTGAAACGAAGATCTTCATCCTCATCAATCTCCTCCCTTGTGGCGCCGAATATCGACACGTTGGGCGTTATGTTGCCGTACACTCCCCTGCACCACCTGATCCTCAGGGGGGTTAACGGGCCTCTTGTAATGACAAGCGGAAACGTCAGTGAAGAGCCCATCATTGCAGATAATGATGAGGCTCTCATGCGATTGTCCGGGATTGCGGACTTTTTCCTCACGCATAACCGAGACATATGCAGCAGATATGACGACAGCGTGGCAATGGTTGTAAATAACAGGACCCAGGTCATCCGCCGTGCAAGGGGTCTTGCCCCATACCCGATCAATCTTACATACGATTCGTCCATGGTGCTTGCCTGCGGGGCAGAGGTGAAGAATTCATTCTGCATCACAAGGGGAAGGCATGCCTTTCTCAGTCAGCACATCGGCGACATGGAGAACCTCGAAACCCTGGAACATTTTCAGGATACAGTCAAGCTTTATAAAAAGCTATTTCATATAGCCCCTGAAGTCGTAGCATACGATATGCATCCTGATTACCTTTCAACCCGCTATGCCTTGGATCTTATAAAAGAGACCGGTATAGAAGGCGTGCCCGTCCAGCACCATCATGCG
>JAFGIC010000438.1 GCA_016929815.1 Deltaproteobacteria bacterium | reverse complement strand
TGAAAACAATTCAGATATGCATTTATTGGAAAACAGGCTGCTCAACCGCGACTACCTTGTTTTGGATGCCGGCAGGGCGGATCTTGCAATAGATAAGCAAGGCGACGAACTCATCTTTATGCACAAAGGGAGAGAGGTCTTGCGCACAGCCCAAAAACTCTTTCTTTCCGATCCCGGCAAATATCTGAAGAGCTTTTCAGACCGGACAGACAGATATAATTTTTTTCGCGGCTTTACATATCCCTCTATTCTGATAGGGTTCCCTGTCCTCCTCTATCTGCTGGTTCAGATCGTATTACAGTTTGTTTTATATCCTTTCAGGAATACAACAACTCGACTTACCGCATCATCTATAATATGCCTTTTGATCGGGATTGTCCTTTTTGTTCCGGTGCATAAAGGAGCATCCGTTAACCTCGAAAAGCAGGATATTGACATTTTAATGAAATCAGCTCGCTGGCAGGACCAGTCAGCTGCATTGAGAATGATTTGCCGGGAGAAACTGGATATCGCGGATTATCCCGCTTACCTGAAAATGAAGGAAAGCCCTTATATCTCTGTTCGCTATTGGCTCGCAAGGGCTGCGGGTATCGGTAAAAAATCGGAAACCTATAGTGATTTGATTGCCTTACTGAACGACTCGCATCCTAATGTAGTGTGTCAGGCCCTGGAGGCCCTGGGTCAAAGAAGAGATAAAAAGGCTGTTGAGGCAATTAAACAAAAAATTAAGGAATCCGATCACTGGCACGTGCAGGCATATGCCTATTATGCAATGAGAGACCTCGGATGGAAACAGAAAAAGTCAACTTCAAACAACTGATCACATCCGTCACAGCTGTCCTTGCGGTTGAGATTACACTTGATATCCTGATGTCAGGGAGTCATTTGCATGCCATGGCCATCCTGGGCATAAAGCGCATTATTCAGGCGTCATTGATCATACTGATAATATTCTTTCAGGACAAAGGAATCTCTGCCATAGGGCTGAAACAGTCCGGGATGCTCCACGGCCTGAAAAGAGGACTTATATGGTCTGCTGCCTTCGGCGCCGCGGTTTTTCTGGGCTTTGCCGTATTGTATATCTTTAAAATTGATCCGCTGGCATTGATTCATTGCAGTCTGCCTGAGAACGGATGGATATTGATACTCTTCTTCACAGTGGGCGGCGTTCTGGGTCCGGTAACGGAAGAGATCTTTTTCCGGGGAATACTCTATGGCTTTTTAAGACGATGGGGCATAACAGCCGCCTTGCTTGGCAGCTCCTTTCTTTTTTCCTTGACACACCTTCTAATTTCAGGTGTCTTCATCACACAGTTTATAGGAGGCCTGCTGTTCGCCGCCTCCTATGAAAGGGAGAAGAGCCTCGTCACTCCAATCGCCATACATGCGCTGGGAAACCTGGCGATATTTACATTATCGCTCTGGAATTGAATCCGATATTAAGGAAACAACCCTTAAGCCACATAGTCTGTTCCCCTCATATCAACCCTCTCCCGCAAGGGGAGAGGGAGATTTACTCTTAATTCTAATCCCTCGAACGCCTTGATACAAATAACGCAACCAGAGACGCGCCGATCAGCAGGACGAAAAATAACGGCTGCATGGTCATGCATGTATCTTTGCCTGATGTGTTGATAAAACATGTGTCGTCATCGTCATCGTCATCATCATCATCGCTGCCGTCGTTTGAAACACTACCAGGACCGGAAGGATCGGTTATTATCCCATTCACCTCGCCGTCGGCATCCCCATCACCGCCATCCTGAAGCGTAAGGACAACCTTAGTACAACCATTTGACATCTCAGAAAATACCGCGTTAGAGGAGTAATCCTCCCATCCGGTTGTTGAATTGTATTTATACCATTCTGCCTCCGTAACAGACTCTGAAAAATATAAAGTGACCTGAACTGTTGCGCCCTTCGCAACATCCAGGCTGAAATCCAAGAGCCCGTAAGGCATATCTGTTGGAAAGTCTCCGGTTTCGTCTGCCAGGGCATCAGCAGGATCAATGGATGCAATTGTTAAAATGGAGTTGACATTCTCAGTAGCTTCCATCGCTATCTGCGCTTCTCCAACCTCAGTCTGCAGAAATTTGTAAGTATCCTTAATCACATCATCTGTCCCGTCTCCGTCAAGGTCCACTGCGCCGCCAACCTCCTGCTCGTCGGCAATGCCGTTATTGTTGTCGTCATCTTCAATGAAACCTTCAATAGTAAATACTACCTTTATTGGATTCAGGCTCGTGGAAACGCTTTCCTCGATTTCGTCGGTTGAGGTATTCAGGACCTCAACCCGCGCGTCCGTCTGGTTGCATACCCAGAGCATGCCATTCTTATCGGTGTAGATCCCCGAGTCCATGCCCGCAATGCCTTTATTCTGAAGACCTGTGATCGCTATGCCGGTCGGACTTGAGGCCGACGGGTCAAAGGAGTAAAGTGTGTTGTCCCCCCATCCGTCATAGCCCACGAAATATCCCTTGCTTGAGGATATAATAGCCATGCCTGATATGACGCCATAGGGCATGTCTTCCGCGTCGCCGTCGTCCAGTACTGTCTCGGTATCGTATAGCTCCGGATCAATGGAGACAATACCTCCGGTCCCCTCATAGGCGGGATAATAATCAGGGTAATAGGTCCCCACGCACTGCACGTAAAGGGTGTCATTTTCCTCCAAATACTGTATCGCCAGGGGGTCCTTGAGGTCCAGGGGTATGCCCTTAAGACCTCCTTCTCCCTTGCCCGTATCGATCTCCGTGTCCGTTTCAGTATCAAATACCGCCACATAGGGTTTGAGGTCTGTGGGCGCCCAGCTTACCAGTCTCTGCATGATAATAAAAAGCTTACCGTCGGCAATAACGGCCCCTGCCATCTCAGGCGCTCCGTCGGTATCCGTGCTGTCCACATAGGCGCTCAAGTCAAGCTCTCCTGTCTTGAAATAGTCCTCACTCTCCGGCGATGGATCGACAACCCATACCTTCGTGGACCCGTATCTTATGATATAGGCCTTTTCAGAACTTACAAAGATCATTCCATAGGGGTTGCTGTTCGTCTCATCGCCGTCGGTAGAATACTGCCAGATAACCGTCTCAGGTTCATCAATATCGAGCTTTGCAATGCTGTTCTCGCCATACCTGGATATGAGATAGAAATATCTCCCATAGGATGCCAATGTAATATCCGAAGTGGTCTGCGCCAGGAGGTCATTTTCAGGCGTCCTGGGCGGATCAACCGTTATGACAGAGACCGCGCTGCTTGAATAGTCCGAGGCGACCGTGGCTACAACTGCGCTCTGGACCGTTTCGGCATAGGCCGGCATTGCGGCCATGAATAAACATGCAATTATCGATAAAGATACCAAACGTAAAAGACGTAATCCCGAGTTAATTTTTTCTTTCATACCAACTCCTCCTTTTTATCTAAGAAATTTGACTATAAACCGTATTTTATGGTGAACGAATAAGACCTGCCCGGCAGGGGGTATCCGTTAAAGTCCTCGTACAGGTTGTCTCCCAGGTTTTCCCCCTCCAGACTCAGCAGCAGGCCGCCGATGGACCAGATTATCCCGGCGTTGGACTCTACCTTGTCTTCCGCCTCAATCAGATTGGCCGTATCATAATACATGCCGCTTTCCTTTGCGTTCTCGCAATATGCCTTAAGACCTTTGTAATTTCCCTCTACCCTTATGAGAAATGAACTTTCGAATATGCCCGGCAGGTCCTTGCCGTTAAACGCGCCCATCTCACTCCTGTTCTCCGTATCCTGCCATGTGGCATTGGCTGAAAAACGGAAGTATTTCAGAAAATCGAGATTGATGCCTGATTCTATTCCGTTGATAGATGAGCTTGAGATATTGACCGCCCTGCCCACTCCGCGTGCGTCATAGGCGCGGGTGATGAGATCATCTACATTGCTTACAAAATATGACCCGGTGATTGAGATGCGATTGAACAGCCGGCCCGAAAACGGCAGATTTGCCTCAAGCCCCGCATCCCCATTGACCCCCTGTTCGGGCCTCAATTCGTCATTCCCGGTAAAAAAACCCCTGTCTCCGAATAATTCAAAAAAGGAAGGCTCCCGGAAATACCTGGCAATATTTGCTTTCAATGTCAACCGGCTGTTCGGTTTGATTTTAATGCCTATCTGAGGGCTTAAGTAGTCATTTCTTTCGGTCCTGCCTTCCAGGATTTCTCCAAAAGAATTAACCGCGCTTTTCAGATCGTCATTGATCCTCGAATACCGCAGGCCTGATGTAACAATAAGCCTGTCCTGAAAAATGACCATGCTGTCCTGTATGCCCGCTGTAAGTGATTCCCTCTTGCTGTCATTGGGATTCTTCCGGTTGAGCAGGTCTTTAACGCCGTATTCTTCACGCTCCGCATCCAGAATAAGATTCACCGAATGGACACTGGAAAGCCATTCAAGAAAGAGATCAAGGCCGAATCGGGCGGTATCATATATGCTGCGCTGCTGGCCCAATCCCACGGAACCTTGGCTGTCGTCATATTCCTCCTCCTTGTCCGTGTAACTTATCCTGGCGGCTGTATTTAAACCATATCCGCCTATGTTGTTTGCAGTAAACTTCAGGGTGTTTATATTTCTTCTCGTCTGCAAAGAAGTCTTTGCATCGGCGCTGTTGTTCCAACTCGGCAGGCCCTGGTCCTTTGAAAACCATTGCTCTACAAAATCTATCCTCATGTTGTCCGTAAGGTCGAACCCGGCCTTTGCAAGGAGGTTCTCCTGTTCGACACGCGCGTTGTTCCGCCTTTCCACTCGGTCATCATCCGGGTTCCAAACAGTGCCGTTGTCATTAACCACCTCAAAATCATTCTCCGCGCTCAGATAATCCCCTGAGATAAGATAATCCCATTTGCCGGGCTTATGGTTGATAAATCCGGAATATCTTTTCGTGTTGAACGAACCGTATCCCGCGCTTGCGTTTAAAATCATCTCATCCTTTGCCCTGACGGTCTTTATATTTATTACACCGCCTATGGAGGCCTTGTTGAAATTCATGGCCGTTATGCCGCGATAGATCTCGATTGACTCAACATCCGACAGGACTATATTGCTGAGGTCAACGCCCCCGCCCGAGGCGTCGTTCAGCAGCATCCCGTCCATGAACACCATAACCTGGTCGCTTGAGGAGCCGCGCAAGGACACAGTGGAAAAGCTTCCCAGCCCCCCGGACTGCCGGACCTGCACCCCTGCCTCCTTTCCTATGGCCTCCGCAAGATCTTCCATCCTGCCTTCAAATTGATCTCTCTCAATGACGGAAAAAAAGGCAGGGGTCTGTTCAGTATCGACATCGCCGGTCTGAAAATGATCCCCTGTGCGTTCCGAGGTCACAATTATCTCATCAAGGGTCACAGGCTCCTTATACATATCCGCATATACATCGAATGTTATAAAATTGCTGCACAGCAAAAAAAGGAGAACCGTGCATCCCCGGATTTTCATTTCTTTTTTTTGAATCGTATTAAGCAAAATTTCTACCTGAATGTAAAAAAATCCCCGGACCGATTATTTCGATCCGGGGATGTCCCATTTTTATCCTCTGGATAATATTGCAACCTCTGTCCGCGAAGGCAACACATAAGTTCAGGCAGGTCTTCTGACTTACCCGCCTCCTAAGCGACCTTCCCACCCTGCTTATGCAGGACAGTGGTACACAAGGCTT
>JAFGIC010000437.1 GCA_016929815.1 Deltaproteobacteria bacterium | reverse complement strand
CGGCATTGCGCTCCATGGCGGCCTAATACCCTTTGGAGGAACATTCCTTGTGTTCGCGGATTATATGAGGCCTTCCATCAGGCTTGCCGCGCTTATGGGGCTTCATGTGATATATGTATTCACACACGACAGCATTGCTGTAGGAGAAGACGGCCCCACGCACCAGCCTGTGGAGCACCTTGCATGCCTGCGGGCCATACCTGGCCTTACTGTTATACGGCCATCAGACGCTGCAGAGACCGTCGAGGCATGGCGGCAGGCCGTAAACAAATCTGATGGTCCGACGGCACTGATACTCAGCAGACAGAAACTTCCGGCAATTGATAGGAAGAAGTACGGTCCGGCTGATGGGCTTGCAAGGGGCGGCTATATACTCAGAGACACAAGGAAGAAGCCCGGTGTAATCCTCATAGCTACAGGCTCGGAGGTCCATATCGTGGTTGAGGCTGCGGAGAAGCTTGCTGAAAATGGAATTAATTCAAGGGTGGTAAGTATGGCCTCCACTGAACTCTTTGAAAAGCAACCTGTGGAATACAGGGAAAAGGTCCTGCCGTCCGGGAAGATCCCTCGTCTTATCGTGGAGGCAGGTCAAACCATGGGATGGGACAGGTACTTGGGAACCAAGGGGACGATAATCGGTATGACCAGGTTCGGCGCCTCGGCGCCGGGAGATACGCTGATGAAGAAGTTCGGATTCACGGCGGATAATATTGTCCTGAAGGCGATGGAGTTGATAAAAGAGGCATAAGGCGCAGGGCGAAAGGCAAAAAATAGAGTTGCTTGGGTTTCTTGAGTTGCTTGAGTTATTGAATTAAAAATCCAAGAACTCTAGTAACCCAAGTAACTCAAGTAACTCTAGTAACCCGAATAACCCAAGCAACCCAATAAACACAAGTGACCTGCCTCGAAACAGGTGATCCATGGGAGAGATACTTATCGGGACATCAGGTTTTTATTATGATGACTGGAAAGGCGTTTTTTATCCTGATGACCTTCCCTCCAGAGAATACCTGTCCTATTACTCCGGCAGGTTCAAGATCCTTGAACTGAATTTTTCATACTATAAAATACCTGATGCAAGACAATCCCGGCAGATGATTGAAAAATCAGAAGGAAGGGTTCAATTCACCATTAAGGCATTCCGTCAGTTGACCCACGAGATATCAGAAAGGTCTGTCTCTGAAGTATTGCCTCTGTTTTTGAAAGGCATAGCCCCTTTTGCCGAGGAGAGGCGCCTCGGGGCTGTCCTTCTCCAGTTTCCCCAGTCCTTCCATTATACAGTTGAGAACAGGTTCTATCTTAAATCCCTTATTGAGGCGCTGGCTAACCTGCCGGTCGCCGTTGAATTCAGACAAAAGGAGTGGCTCAGGGATTCGGTTTACAAAGCGCTCGAGGATGTAAAGGCGGCCTTCGTGTGCGTGGATGAACCCTCATTGTCTTCCCTTATGCCGCCTGCCGCAATCGCCACATCCGATATAGGCTATATAAGATTCCATGGTCGTAATAAAAAAGACTGGTATGGAACGGATTCCAGGACAAGATATGACTACCTTTATTCGGAAGATGAATTAAAGGAGTGGGTGCCTAAAATCCGGACACTGGCCGACAGCACAAAAAAGATGTTTGTATTCTTCAACAATCACGCAAAGGCCCAGGCAGTGAATAATGCGGGTATGCTACGGAATCTGCTGAGCATTGAGCAATAAAGGCTAAATAATTCCACAGGCTGAAGAAAAGGTATTGTGATAGATTCAAAGGCGCTTGCCATCAAAATATGCTTCTGTTAATATCCGGGCCAAATTAATACGGCATCACAGGAGAATTAATGAGCCACGATTACCGCTTAGCCAGGGAACGGATGGTCAGAAACCAGCTTATCCCCAGGGGCATTACCGACAAAGGGGTGCTGAAGGCCATGGGGAAGATACAAAGGCATCTATTCATGGAGGAGGCCCTTGAAGGTGAGGCATATAATGACCACCCCCTCCCCATAGGACATAAGCAGACTATTTCTCAGCCTTATATTGTGGCGCTGATGACGCAGGCCCTGGAGCTTAAAGGCAATGAAAAGACCCTTGAAATAGGAAGCGGCAGCGGATATCAGACCGCTATCCTTGCAGAGCTGTCATCCAGGGTTTACACCATTGAAAGAATAAGGCCATTGATGGAAAGGGCTAGGCATATCCTGCAGGAACTGGGGTACATGAACATAATGTTTAAGTCATATGACGGCACACTCGGATGGGAGGAGTTTGCGCCCTATGACGCAATCATTATAACTGCAGGCGCGCCTTCCGTGCCCGAACCGCTGCTGGATCAGTTGGCTGACGGCGGGAGGATGATTGTTCCTGTGGGCGACAAGTTCAGCCAGGAACTTATCAAAATCACGAAAAGGAAGGACGGCTATGACAGAAAGAGTCTCGGCGGATGCAGGTTTGTCGATCTCATAGGCGCCCACGGCTGGAAGGAATGAAATCCTTAAAGGATCAGCAATTCGAACACATGCGGAGGCTTTCCCTGCCGCTCAATCTTATCAGGGGCGTAGGTCCGAAGAGGGCGGCTATGCTCGGTCTCAAGGGACTTAATACGGTCCTTGACCTTTTTTACTTTGCACCCATCCGGTATGAAGACCGTTCAAAGATATCAAACATAGGCTCTGTTGAAAACGGATTTCCATGTCTTGTAAGCGGCACGGTAAAAGAAGGAAAAGAGGTGCAATTCTACCCCAGCCGGAAGAGGATCTACAGGATAACCATATCGGACGATGATGGAGACCTGCTTGAACTCCTATGGTTCAGGTATGTAAAACCTCATCTGGCAGGCCTCTCGATGCCAGGTCTCAAGCTCATGGTTTATGGAACCATGAGGATAAGCGGTCTTAAAAGGCAGATGTTCCATCCCGATATCTCCATCCCGGGCCGCGGGTCAAAGGACAACTGGGGTTTTGTTCCTGTTTACAGTGCAGTGAAAGGGGTTTCGGGAAATACCTTAAGGACCGTCATACAGACATCCATAGATGATTTTCTCGATGAGATTATTGATCCCATGCCTCCAGGTCTGCTGGATCAGCTCCGGCTCCCTGATTTAAGAACATCCATCAGGGGGGTTCATTTCCCGCCCGTTGATACATCCGTCGAGCTGCTCGACAGATCTGAAACCCCTTTTCACCGGAGACTTGTATTCGACCGGTTTTTCTGCCTCATGCTGTTTCTGGCCTTCATAAAGAAGAAAAAGGACAGGATATCAAGGCCTGAATTCATGATACCGCTGAGGCTGGATAAGGACATAGATAGATTTTTCAGATTCCATCTGACATACGGCCAGAGACAGGCGGTCAGTGATATAACATGTGACTTTAAAAGCGGCCGCCCTATGAACAGGATGCTCATGGGGGACGTGGGCACGGGGAAGACGGCGGTTGCGGCAATCGCTGCATATATCACGGTAATGAACAAACGCCAGGCAGCAGTAATGGCGCCTACACAGGTGCTTGCGCGACAGCATATGGAGTATTTCTCACGTCTGCCGGAAGGGATGGGTTTTTATCCGGTGCTTATTACAGGGGATATGAAAAGGGATGAGAGGGAAAGGGTTTACGGCAAGGTAAGGGAAGGGGAATATAATCTCGTAATAGGAACCCAATCTCTTATAAGGGAGGGACTAATCTTCAGGGATCTGGGCCTTGCGATTATTGACGAGCAGCACAGGTTCGGGGTGAGGCAGAGGGCCATGATAGATCGAAAGGGAGACAATCCCCATATTTTGTTTATGACGGCCACGCCCATACCGAGAAGCCTTGCTATTGCGCTTTACGGCGACATGGATGTCTCCCTGGTAAAGGAATACCCGGACGGGCACAAACCGGTCAGGACCTTCCTTGTTGATAAACCTCAGAAGAAATGGGCCTTTGACCGGTTAAAGGAATGCGTCTCGTCCGGACGCCAGGCATTCGTGATATGTCCTGTCATAGATGAGACAGAAGAAAGCGACCTCAGGGGGGCGCAGGAGATGCACGCGCGGATT
>JAFGIC010000436.1 GCA_016929815.1 Deltaproteobacteria bacterium | reverse complement strand
CCCCGGACTGCTGCAATCAGAACAGGCATGTAGATCGGCAGGCATCCGGCCATCACCGCGTTCACAGCGATCTTTTCCACAGTGGCATTGCCAAGCATGGGAGGGATCTTTGCCACTACATAGTCGCGCGGCAGGTCGGTTCCCTTAAGCATTACCGCGACAGCCTCTTCGGTAGGCGGGATTATAGGCGCACCGTTTGTCCACCCCTTTTTATAGAAGAAGTTGTTCACCTCTTCCAGATTACCCTTAAAGACAGTCCCTGATTGATCCTCTACTGCAACCTGGTTCTTTTCCTCTTTTGTCAATGGGGTAGTCAAGGCGTCAATGATGTCTCCGATAACCGGCGTAATACCTGGTCGTATAATCTTTTCTTCAACGCCTTCCAATGAAAACAGCATGGACATGTCCATAATACCGGTTTTCACCATCCTGAGCCGGGGCGCCAATCTGGCGGAAGCGCCCCTCTGTGCAGGTCGCGCAAGATCCTCCTTCACAAGCATGACAACAGGCTTCCCCTGCGATTCAATGAACGCAGAATTATATGCGACAAACATGGAGCATGAACCTGCGTCGCCGTAAGCGCTTATCACCGCATCCGTACCTTTCAGCCACTCCATAAATGACGGTTTGTATTTCTCATCGTTGATGATCTCTGCTGTGTCTCGTATATATTGATAATGACTGAATCTCGCAGAAGGGTATTTCTCCTTTAATTGGCGCTCCACCTCCTTAAGAATAAGAGGCGAATGCTCCTTGAAATGTGAAAACAGCCCGATAGTCTTTCCGTTAAGATCCTTCAATCGCGGCCGCATTGTTGTCGCATTGGCCTTATCTACATGCGCCCATGGACTTAATACTTCATAATCCATATCTTTCTCCTTTTAATCCGGCTCAACCGGGATTATTTATTCTTCATTATAGTTTATCTGATCAGGAGGCGGCGGCCCCCATTTGGCAGGGTTAGGAGACTCATCGGGGTTGAATGAATTTATCCGTCCAGGTTCATCCGGCGGCCAGAATGGCGAAGGTGTTCTGCGGCAGTCGGGATTTCTGAGCCACCCCTGATCAAAGGGTGAGCGTATCCAGCATATCGCGCGAAGTTTCTTTATCTTCCATACGCCGTCCACCTTCACATACTCGTTGTCATACTTGCCCGCGATCCAGAATGCCACATCACGCTTGGTCGATGTCTCAGGATCGAAGACGCGGTTTGTGTGAGGGCCGAACAGATGCCACTGCCCGTGCGCCTTCTTTCCGTCCTTTTCAACAACAACAAGGGGAGTTGAAATGGTGAGCATGAGAAAAAGATTTGCCATGGGAATATTTGTATTGGACATGCGGGATTCGGAGGCTGTGACAGGCTTGCCGTCCATATCTACCTTGCGGGCCATGGTGTACCACGCGCGCTTGACATGCTCCGGCCCGATGTACGCCCCGGCGTCCATGATCTCCATCCTCACGTCCGGATCATCATGCGCGAACAGCTCATCCCAAACCTCGGCGATCCTGCCGTTTTCAAGATAGTATATATATCTTGCATGGAGCATCTGTATCTCCTGCATGTCTGTAAAATAAGACTGGCGTCTCACTTCCTTTTCAAGGATTTCTATTTTTTTAAGTAATTCCTGATTATCCATGGAATATCCTCCATTAAAAATAATTTTAACTTATCCTCCCCCTGCGCCCCCTCCCGAGGGGGACAGACGGCAATTCCATATTATTTTAAGAGGGGCAGGTCAGTAAAATCATCAATGAACCATCTTCTCGTGTCCCTTCCAGTATGGCTCCCTGATAATATTCTTCTGTATCTTCCCGCTTCCTGTCATGGGCATGCTGTCCCTGAATTCAACAGATTTGGGTTTTTTATAGCCTGCAAGATTTTCTTTGCAGTAATCAATGATCTCCCCTTCGGTAGCCTTCATCCCGTCTCTCAATACAAGTATTGCCTTGACCGCTTCTCCCCATCTCTCATCGGGCACACCTATTACAGCGGCATAGAGCACTGCAGGATGCGAATAGAGGACATCCTCAACCTCCTGGGAATAGATGTTCTCTCCGCCGCTGATGATCATGTCTTTCTTTCTGTCCACAATGAATATAAAGCCATCCTCATCCATCCTGCCCAGGTCGCCTGTGTGAAGCCATCCCTCCCTTATGGTCTCTGCCGTCGCATCAGGCATGTTCCAATATCCCCTCATGTTCCTGTCGCTTCGTGAGACTATCTCGCCGACCTGTCCCCTTGGCACCTCATTACCCTTGTCATCCATTATAATGAGTTCGCCTAATACTGCCGGTTTACCTGCCGACTCAAGTCGCTTTATATCCTTAGCGGAACCGTCAATCTTGTACTCGTGTTTTTTAAACCTGGTAAGATTAAGGGTCTCTGTCTGTCCCAGTTCCTGATGGATTATAGGTCCGAAATAGGCATTACACCTTCTCATTACATCCACCGGCAGGGGCGCCCCTGTAAAGCCTATGGTCTTCAGGCTTCTAAGATCATATTTATTCAGGTCAGGATGATCCATCAGTCTGATGATCATGGCAGGGACCATGTTTACATATGTCACTTTTTCATTCTCTATAGCTTCGAGCACATCAACCTCATCGAATTTTTCCAATACTACCGATGCAGCCCCGGACTTGAACACGGCAAATTGATATGCAGCGCTTCCTCCCACATGAAAGAAGGGCATAACACAAAGGGCAACATCTTCCGGCGTCAGATCCTTATTGGGCATATTGATCTCAGCCAGAAGACTTTTATGGGTATGCACAGCGCCTTTCGGCCTCCCTGTAGTCCCGCTTGTGTAATATATGGCGGCATCATCATCAGGACTTAAGGTGTCAGTGAGTTCGACGGATGCATGGGTCTTTATAATATCCTCATAGTTTTTCATGCCGTCTGCATCGCAGTTCAAAGATAAAAAGTTTTTTATGCCCTTGATCTCATTCCTGACCGAATTGGCAAGATCAATAAATTCCTTTGCAACTATTATGGTATTGATCTCGGAGTTGTTGATAAGATAGACAAGTTCCCTGGCCACAGACCTGAAATTAAGCGGCACGCAGACTATACCTGCCTTTGATAATGCAAAGGCCTCAAAATATTGCGGGCAGTTATATGCCAGTATCCCGACGTGATCACCCTTTTTTACACCCATTTTCGAAAGGGCATTTATAATGCTGTTTACCCTGCTATTCACTTCACTGAATGTATATTTGCGGCCTTTGAAAATAAAGGCTGTTTTGTCAGGATAAGATATGGCGTTTGTGACTAACATATCTCTGAATGTCTTCATTATTATTTCTTTTTCCCTGTTTCCAGATCCAGCGGAGTCGGCGCCCCTTTTACCGCCATTTCCAGTGTGTAGATTGTATCCCCGCCTGTAATAAACAAAGTTTTTCTATCATTACCGCCAAAGGTCAGGTTTGAGCACCGCCCCGACATTGGGATCTCTTCAATCTTCTTGCCTTCATGTGAAAATATCGTAACGCCTGCATCACCCGAAAAATAAAGGTTGCCTTTCTCATCAAGTTTAAAACCGTCCGTTGATTGTTCACAAAATACCTTTTTATCGGTAAGGGCGCCATCCGCATTGATCTTATAGGACCAGGTCTTTTTCGCGCCTGGGTCGGTAATATACAGGGTATTGCCGTCGGGCGTCCCTGCAAGCCCGTTGGGCGCGACAAGATCATCTGTTGCGCGTGTAACGGTCTTGCCGTCCGGGGATATATAATATACCTGAAGCCCTCCTTCCTCGCCTGAACCGGGCCCCATAAAATCACTAAAGTAGATGCCACCCTTTGGATCTATCCACAGGTCATTGGGCATATGGATCTTTTTTCCGTTCCAGGAATCCGCAACAACGGTTATATTACCCTTCATGTCATCAAGGGTAACCCTACTGTTGCCCATCTCGCATACGACCATCCTCCCCTTTGCATCAAACATCAGCCCGTTGGCCTCACCGGTATTTTCCCGGTACAGGGATATCTTTCCATCCTTCCATGTCCACTTCCAGATTCGCTTATTCGGTATGTCGGTGAAATAGACATTGCCTTCGGCGTCCGCGGCAGGGCCTTCAGTAAAGTTGAACCCTGACTGAACCTTAGTCAGTACAGCCCCTGGAGCAATCAGACCGGAAGTTTTTTCGGCGCTTGTTGCGCAACTGCAAAAAATCAAAATTATGATAATTAGAGAAAATATCTGAAATATCGATTTATTGATTCCCATGACAGCCTCCTTATTAAATATTTATATGTTCTATGCTGCCTCTGCCTTTGCCTGACGATCAAAATATATCTTAAACCCTGCGGCAAGTAATGTCGCTACAACACCGCATGCCGTAATATACATCCATCCTGCTGAATAGCCTCCGGTGGCATCATTCATTATCCCGAGCACCTGCTGTCCAAGAAACTGCCCAAGACCTCCTCCGAGGGCGATCATGGCAATAATGCCCGCTACATAGCGGCCCTTGAGTAATGTCGGCGCCATAGAATTGGCAAAAAGTGTCGTTGTCAACTGCAATGCCTTTGCGATCAGGATGCCCGTGATATAGATCCCCTTGTTGTCAAACTGTCCGATAAGGAGGCATATACCAACCATCGTATTCAAGATACCTGTTATTATCAACATGTTCCATCGCCCGAATTTATCGCCGGCCCAGCCCGCGCCAAGATTTACAATAATCGCAAGGGTCATTCCCGCATTTATGATCCAGGCATAATTCAACTCGCCGGTTCCCCATACCTCGTTCATCTGTAGTACAACAAAACTGCCGACTACCCCTTCCTCACACCCGAATATTACCAGGAGGCAGAACAGCCAGATAGAGGGCATTAAATAGACGTTCCTCGGTTCTGGTTCACCGTCCTTTATAATATCCTTATTACCTTTAAGGATCTCTCCTTCTGCTGCGGCGTTTCCCCTGTAAGAAATATAAAATATCGCGGCTGAGATAAAAACGATTGCGGCAAAGAACTGTATGGCCAACTGCCAACCCCAATTCTGGCTTATCCATGCGCCTATAGTTTGAGCAACAATGGTTCCCAGCATGCTGACGGCAATTCCGATTCCCAGTACCCTGCTCCTGTATTTATCAGGTACTGTTACAACTAGTGCTGCGGTAAGGGCAGGAAGGAGGAACCTTATACCGATCTGCCACACGCCTCTTCCGGATATGGCGCTGATAAAATCGCCGGCAAAGGACAGTAAAAGCAGTCCTGCGACCATAAAAAATGCGCCTGATAATACCACATTCCTTGCCCCGAAACGCTTTATCGATATTCCGGCAGGGATAGCACATATAATAGCAAGGATCCCTGCCATGCCTGTAAAAAATCCCCACTGTGTGCCGCTCATGGCTATGGTCTTTTTGATCGCCGCGCCCAGCGGCTCATAGCCCATGGATGGGATCAGTGCCAGACAGTTCACAATAATAAGTATTGATGTTATCTTAACCCATGATCCTATTTTACTGCTATTAGTTGTATCCATTCTTATATTCCTCAATGATTTTTTAGTATAAGTGGGATTATCTTTTACCTTTTGCCAGATCCAATGCTGTCGGATCTCCCTTGACCGCCATTTCCAGTGTATATACTGCCTCGGTCCCGCACAGGAACAAGGTCTTGCGCTCCTTTCCTGCGAATTTCATGATTGTGCATCTCTGTTCCGGTGTCGGTATATCTTCGATCTTTTCACCTCTGGAATTGTAAACATTCAACACGCCATCTCCCGTTAGATAAACATTACCTCTTTCATCCACTGCCATGCCATCCGTACTTTGATTGCAAAAGGTCTTTTTATCGGTCAACGTCCCATCGGGATTGATCTTAAAGGATACTATCTTATTTCCCTCCAGGGCGTGGATGGTCTTGCCGTCTGATGTACCGACCATACCATTCGGCGATTCCAAATCTGCAACGCGTGTTACAGTCTTCCCGTCGGGCGCAATATAATTAATCCCCAGATCTCCGGGGTTAATTTTCTCATCCATACCCGGAGGCATTCCTCCTGGAAACCCGCTTCCGGGCTGTCCGCCTTCAGCATTACCCGGCGCACTGCCCCCCGGAATCCCGCCCGCAGGATCTCCGCCCTGGGCTACACCGGATTCAGGAACCGTCATCTTCATGCCGGCGAAGGAAAAATCAGTGAAAT
>JAFGIC010000435.1 GCA_016929815.1 Deltaproteobacteria bacterium | reverse complement strand
TCATCAAATGAATCATCATCTTTATTGAATAGGATGATGACGAGGAGAATGCAGAATGGATCTTGGTTCTTTTATCGAGGGCGTCCTGTTGAGGGCAGTATTTGCGATCTTCGCCCTGGCGGTTTTTTCCAGAATAATCTTTTTTGTTTATTCCATAATCAGAAGCAGAAAAGATAAAAACGGCAATATATTATACATTCCGTCGGTATTCGTACGTTTTCTTGCGCCCTTCCATAGTGCTTTTCTGAAAAAGCCGATTTATGCATCTCTTCGATATATCTTTCATATCTGTCTCTTTGTTGTGCCGATATGGCTGGCCGGTCATATCTCTATGTGGGAGGATTCAAGGTCTGGATGGTCATGGACCCCTATCCCAGATGCATGGGCAGATTGGATGACGCTTACAGTAATCGCATTTGCAGTATTTTTCACGATCAGGCATTTTGCGACAAAGGATCTCAGGTCAAGATCCTCTATTATGGATTATGCAATAATTTTTCTGGCGGCGTTTCCCTTTTTAACAGGTTACGGGTTGACACATGGAACATATGACACACTCCCCTTTATTGGAGATAATATCTGGACGATCCATATATTCAGCGGCGAGATGATGATCTTTGCCGCTGCCTTTATATTGTGCAGGACGCGGATGGATCAGAATAAATGCACCGGATGTGCCTCATGTGTATTGAACTGCCCGACTGGAACCCTGGAATCGAGGGATTCAGGCAAAATGCGCATCTTTTCTTATTCGCATTATCAGTGCATTTCATGCGGATCATGCGTTGATACATGCCCTGAAGGCGCCGCCGAGTTGAGGCACGAGATAAACTTTAAAAGATTTTTTAATGTCTTTGCCAAGGAAGACATCAGACAGGTAGAACTTGAGGCCTGTAAGCGCTGCGGCAAGCTCTTCGTGCCGGAACCGCTCATGGGGAAAATCCACAGGACATTTCATGATGAATATCTTGATCTGTGTCCTGACTGCAGAAAAGTCGATATCGGCGATCATATTTTAAGGTTTTCACCGATACATCATAAACCGCGACAAAAAATTAATTTGGGCGCTGCATAAGCAATCGTTTTTTAATAAAGAAAGGAGTTTAGCTATGACAATCGTGAGTGAAGGCAAATCCACCGCTGAATCTCTCAGGGAAACCAGGACATACGGAAAATTCAGGTGTCATAATCCGTCATGCATGGAAAGGCTTGAGCCTAAAAAGGGCGACAAGACCATTAAATGCCCGACATGCGGCATGGAATATCGTATCGCCTGGGTAAAGGAAGGCTTCCCCAGGATCCGCGGACCGGTATGGGAGGTAAATAGAAAAGTGGCAGATGAGGCCTTTGCCAAAAAGATGAAAGAAAAATCAAAGGCAAAAAAGGCAAAGGAGGGGAAATAACATGGCTCTAAATAGAAAAATTGCTTACATTAATCTTACAACCGGGGACATCGATATAAAACCGATCCCAATAGAAATCCGAAAAAAATTTCTCGGGGGAAGGGGACTTGATGCATATCTGCTTTACAACAATACACCGAAAGGCTGTGACCCTGTCGGACCTGAAAATGCCCTGATTGTAAGCGGAGGGATACTTACGGCTACATGCGCATCCGCTACTGCAAGAACGCATATTATGGCCAAGTCCCCTCTTACAGGACTCCTGGGCAGCGCCAATATGGGAGGTTTCTTTGCCCCTGAAATGGCCTGGGCCGGTTTTCATCACCTCGTAATAAAAGGCAAGGCAGAAAATCCAGTATTTATCTATATCCACAACGGCGAAATCGAGATCCGGGATGCCCGGGATGTATGGGGCCTGACTGTAACGGACGCTCAATGGAAGATCCGTGACATCCTTGGAGACCAGGAGGTAAAAAGCATGGTCTGCGGGCCTGCCGGTGAAAAGCTGGTCGCATGGGCCAATGTCATGACAGGCATAAAAAACTCGGGCGGACGGACAGGCATGGGCTGTGTGATGGGCTCCAAGAACCTTAAGGCGATCGCCTGCAGGGGGACAATGGATATAAAGATAGCGCACCCCGAAGATGCCCTTGAATTCAACAAGCGATTTATCAACCAGATCACAAGCGCCAAGGTAAGCCAGACTCAGGGGACCCTCGGCACTCCATTTATCTGGGGCGCCACAAATTCCTGGGGCGGCATACGCTGCAGGAACTTCCAGTACAACCAGTGTGAATATGCCGATGACATAGAACCCGAGCGCATTGATGAAATCTGCGAAGAGACGACGGGTAAATATCATATGACCGGATGTTTCGGATGCCAGGTGCACTGCAGGGCTAAGTATAAGATCCCCGAAGGCCCTTACGCAGGCAAGTACGATGAAGGCCCTGAATACACATCACAAGGCGCATTCGGTGGAGAAACAGATACTCCGAGGGCCTTGACTGTCCTTGTCGGCAATCATCTTGTTGACCAGTACGGGATGGACAACCTCGACACAGGAAGTATCATCTCCTGGGCCATGGAATTATATGAAAAAGGCATATTGACAAAAAAAGAGACGGACGGCCTCGATCTAAGCTGGGGAAACGATGAGGCGGTTATCGAAATGATCCACAGGATCGCCAATAGAACGGGCTGGCTTGGAGACACCCTTGCAAAGGGCGGAATTCCTGCATCAAAGATAATCGGTAAGGATTCCTTTCAATATCTGATACAGGTCAAGGGCATGTCCAACCTGCATTCCGATGAGAGGGCTACACCGGCCCTTGCATTGAATGTCGCCATGTCTTCAAGGGGATCGGATCATCTCAGGAGCAGGCCGGCAATAGACCTCTATCACCTGCCGCAGGACGTTTTGAGAAGGATATACAGCAATCCTGTGCCCTATGATGGCCCTTTAAGCTCCGAACATACGGAATATATCGGGAAACCCTGGCAGGTCTTCTGGCAGGAAAACTGCTATATGGCCGTTGACTGTCTCGGCATCTGCAAATACCACACTACATTCCTTGGTGCAACGCTGCCGAACTTTGAGGACTGGCCGAAGGTCCTGTTCTACAATACAGGCATTGAGATGACGCCCAGAGATATCTGGGATGTTGCGGAAAGATGCAATAATATTGAGAGGCTCTTTAATATCAGGGAAGGTCTTACAAAAGATGACCCTGAAAAGGGCGACGTCCTTAATCACAGATATCATGATGAACCCACGAGGCGCGGCGCCCCTGATGTCGTAGGATTGGTTATTGAAAAGGACAAATTTCTTGAGATGCGCGCCGAGATTTACAGGCACAAGGGATGGGACGAAGACGGTATCCCCACGGCTGAGACGCTTAAGAGACTCAGCATTGAAAATGAGCCGTCACATATTCTGTAAACAGATATTATTAAGAGGAGAAGAAAAAATGGCAAAAGCCTTATATATAGATTATCAGAAATGCACAGGATGCAGGCTCTGCGAACTTGTGTGTGCTGTAAAGCACGACGGTATTTCCAACCCTGCGCGAAGCCGGATAAAGGTTATGAAGTGGGAGCATGAAGGTCTCTATATCCCTATGACCTGCCAGCAGTGCGAGGACGCTCCGTGTCTGAATGTCTGTCCTGTAAAGGCCATTTACCGTGACGAAGAACTCGGAAGGGTCATGGTGGATTATGATATCTGCATCGGATGCCGTTCCTGCGTGGCAGTATGCCCCTTCGGAGCGATGAATTTTAATGTAATAGAGAAAAAGGTCATTAAATGCGATCTCTGTGGCGGAGATCCTCAATGCGTGAGGTTCTGCGATATGAAGGCTATAGATTACGTAAACCCGGACGAGATAAGCATAGAAAAAAAGAGGACTGCCGCTGAACGTCTTTCAAGGGCCGGCAAAGAGGCATCAGCGCTTTTAGCGTAGCGGCAGCGCTTTCGTCTATGCGCCCCTGCTCTTGAAAATTTTCTATTATAAGGAGGTCGCTGTTTTTTCAGACGACCTCCTTTTTTGAAATAATATTGATATAAAAGTCTATATTATTG
>JAFGIC010000434.1 GCA_016929815.1 Deltaproteobacteria bacterium | reverse complement strand
TTAATAATTGACGGCAACCTAATCTCCTCAGGCACACCGCAAATTCATTTAAATGCAAAGACCGAAGACAAGGATGTCTCCGCGACCTACAGGTTAAAGATACCATCCATCATGATTGATAATAAAACAGCTATTTTGACCATGGCTTCGGTTACTGCCGTCGGCCTGTATAAAGGCCCATATAAAGAGCCTGAAAAAGGAAAGGTGTCTTTCTCCCTTAAGGTCTCCGATATCGGGATAAACTCAGGCCCTATCTCAGCAAACGCGACTAAGATGGATATCAAGGGAACCATGGCCCGCGACCCAAAGGGCAATCTCAGCGTTACAGGCGATCTTTCCTTTTCAGGGGCCGGCATCTCGGTTCAGGGTCAAGGGACCAAGGTTGGGGGCATCTCCGGTGATGTACCGTTTCAGTGGCCATTCAACGCCGATGGAAGGCCGGGAAATATTAAGGTGGGATCGATCAGGTTAAAGGACCTTGAACTGGGAGAGATAGAGACGGCAATACTACAGGAAAACAATGGCTTTATTTTTAATGGCAAATACACCAGCAGGCTTTTACCCGATCTGGTTATGGAGTTATCCGGCACTGCCGGATTTGCCGGTGAAGATAAAGGGGCACTGATCAATATCAGCCTTCCCGATTACAGGGTCCCACCCGATACTGATCTCAAAATCATAAACCCCGGTCTTAATAATATTTTTTTTGAAGGCTTGGTCACACTTACGGCAGGCATATCTTTTTCAGAGGCAGGTCCCAGGGGTAAAATGAGGATGGGGATCAAGGAAGCGCAGATAAAGGCCGCAGGAAATGAACTTGTCCTTGATGGCATATCAGGGGAATTAAATTTCACTGACATATTCTCTTTGAGGAGCGCTCCGAAACAATCTCTAAAAGTCAGCAAAATCTCTTTCAGGGATCTTAAAGCGGATAACCTTATGACCGATTTTCAGATTGAATCAAAGGAGTCCATTTTTATTGAGCAATGCCGTTTCAACTGGTGTCAAGGCCATGTCAATATCCAATCCTTCAGATTTTTCCCGGGGATTAACGACTACGGGATTACACTTAACTGTGACCGTCTTAACCTCGCCGATATAATGGAGCAGTTCGGTGTAGCCAAGGCAACAGGCACCGGGGCTGTAAACGGGTCTATCCCAATTACCCTGTCAAAGGGGCAGTTCACCTTTGGAGACGGATTCCTCTACTCGACTCCGGGAGATGGAGGCAATATCCATGTTTCCGCTACTGAGGCCCTCACGGCAGGGTTGCCCACTGATTCGGATCAGTACATGCAGATGCAAATCGCCCGAGAGGCCCTGAAAGATTTCGAATACGATTGGGCTAAGCTTTCTTTAAGCACTGAAGACGCCGACATGGTGATGAAATTACAATTTGACGGCAAGCCTGCCAACGCATTGCCGTTTGTCTACAACAAGGATATCGGGAAATTTATAAAATTGGAGACGGGCGCCCGGGGTTCTGTTTTTCAGGGGATATCTCTGGACATCAATTTCAGGGTTCCTTTAAATGAGATATTGAAATACAATAATATATTGTTTTAGCCCATCGCCTGAAAAGCTTTGGTCACAAGGCTTAATTAAGTGCATTCTCAGGAAATAGCGCTGTTTCAATAAAGGAGGTTATTATGCGAAAATGGATTATTATTCTGTCGGTCTCTCTTACAACCCTGGGTCCGCTCGCCTGCCAGATGAAGCACGCAGTGGAGATTGCACCGGTGGAGGTAAAACCTATTGAGATAAAACCTATTCATATAACCATCGATGTGAATGTCCGGATTGACAGGGCGTTGGATGATTTTTTTAATGATATAGATAACGCTAAGGATGATATTCAACAGAACCCATAAGATTAAATATAATTTTATAAAAGGAGATTATGCCATGAAAAGGACTCCGGTTTTTATCTTAGTTTTTTGCTTATCAGCGCTTATCCTTTCCGGGACCAGCAGTTTCAGCCGGGACATCAAGGAAAGGATGAAAGATCGACTGCCTTTAATTGTTGAACTGAAGAATAAAGGGATAGTCGGTGAAGATAATCTGGGATTCCTTCAATTTATCGGGGAAACCAGGGAGCAGGAAAACGTTGTAAAAGAAGAGAACAACGACAGGGTGAAGGTATATGAAGCCATAGCCAAGCAACAGGGCACCGCTGCGGACATAGTCGGCAAGAGACGGGCGATTCAGATTGCAGAAAGGGCCGGGGCGGGAGAATGGCTGCAGGATGAAAAAGGCGCCTGGTATCAAAAAAAGTAGAATAAAATATTTTCAAACCCCCTGGGCTATGGGCCAGGAAAACCATGTCGTCATCCAAAGCCACCGGACAGCCATAGATAACAGAATATAATATCGACTATTTTGCGACCCAGCGGCAAGCTGCCAGGCTGTCCGCAATCCTTCAAAGTGTCCCTCAGTATGCTGAGGTTCCACCAAATGTTGAGGTCAAACGAAACTGTCCATGCCTTGTTGTTGTTCTCTGCTTTTAATCTAACCCCATGCTATCAATGGATGAATCCAGTCTTATAGTTCTCCCGCGTTTATTGGCAGGTTACTTGCTATCATATTATCATAGTCCTAGCAATCATATGAATGAATGTGCTTGCTAAGAAGCACGAGGAGCTTTCACAGGTAAATAACATTGTAACCGTTTAGACCCTTGCGGGAGAAGGTGAGATATTTGAAAAGGAGGTGGTCAGACGGCAGAGAATATTTTTGCTGAATCAATTATGTCTTTTCGATCACGACGGCCACCCATTACCAGGCTTAAGAGCGGGTTGGATTTTGGCCGATTTGATAAAACCTATTGAATAAAGAGGTAAATATTATGAAAAAATTATTTATAGTCTGCAGTTTCATAGTGGCATTTATCGGCGCCATGTCATTCAACGCCATGGCTATCCCGATTACTGGAGCAGTTTCCTTTAGCGGAACAGCCGTTACGGATAACATGTATGATTTAACACTTGCCACGAAATACACTGCCTTCAACGATGTTACCATCGCGGGTGCAGGGACCGGAAGCTATAGCGGGGTTGGTGTTCTTTCAGGTATAGATGTTACGGTTACCCCATTCACATTTAATCCGGCTACTGTTCCAGTTGAGGATCTCTGGACGTTTGACTTCGCCGATAAAACCTATAGTTTTGAAGCAACATCGCTTGCCGTCGACATGAGGACAACCAACTCATTATCCATATCCGGGTCCGGCATCGCGTCCATAACCGGTCTTGATGACACACCTGGAAATTGGATATTCACATCAAACCGCGCAGGGAATACGGGCAGTTTTTCAATGTCGGCCTCTTCTGCTTCTGCTCCTGTTCCTGAACCTGCAACCATGTTGCTTCTTGGATCGGGATTAGTAGGGCTTGCATCAGTTGGACGGAGGAAGTTTATAAAAAAGTAAATTATTTATGAATATCTCTAAATAAAAGTGCCTGGCAAACTTAATGCTTGCCGGGTATTTTACTTAAAATCCTTTCTGAGGATAATCCTTTATTTTGAAAGTGAAAGATCTATCAGAAAAAAGATAAAGGAGGAGTTGACATGATATCTATTGGATATAATGGTAAAATCTCGCAGAAAAGTTATGCAATTTCTGTCATCTTATTGTTAAACCTTTTTCTTCTGATTGGGGGATGTGGCGGAGGAGGTGATGGTGATAATGATGGGGGAGCTGATAATGTTGGAGGAAATTCCAGCCCAACGATCGCCAATTTCGCCCCTGCGAGCGGTCAAGCCGGCGATACCGTAACCATCACGGGAACGAACTTCAGCACAACCCCGGGTAATAATACAGTTAAGTTTAACGGGATAACCGCAGTTGTA
>JAFGIC010000051.1 GCA_016929815.1 Deltaproteobacteria bacterium | reverse complement strand
TAAGTTACGAATAAAAATCATATTATATTCCTATTGCCTTTTATTCAGGGATGTGGATAATAGGGGATATATTTGATTTTGCTGATAAATGGAAACCAAGCTTTGTCTTTCTCAAAAGAGGTTAAAAATGGATAGCGTGTCAATAACAAAAACTTCCGCCGGCTCCATTGCCTGTGGAGTTTTTGCTATATTAATTGTATTTTTTTTAACAGCTTTTCCCAAACAGAAGATTCACGAAGAAATTAATCCGGTACTTAAAGGGCCCAGATCCTACAAACAGTGTATCACCGACACTGTTTCCCAAAAGAACTATTTACGGTACAAATCAAGTGCGAAAGAGCGAGTCTATCATTCCATTATCCTTGAAGCGTCCAATAGGCACAGGGTTGATCCGGCCCTTATAAAGGCGATAATCATGGCTGAGTCGGGTTATGATCCCATGGCCATTTCCAAAAAAGGAGCTGTTGGTCTCATGCAACTCATGCCGGCCACTGCCACTTCCCTTGGAGTGGAGGACCTATTCAACCCTATGCATAATGTCAACGCCGGTGTAAGGTATTTTAAAAAACTGCTGACTCAGTTCAAAGGTGATCTTCAATTGGCCCTCGCAGCCTATAATGCGGGGAGCACAAATGTCAGGAAATATCAGGGAATTCCTCCATACAAGGCCACCCGACATTATATTAAAAAGGTATTTCAATATTATCAGTATTACCAGGGTGGAACGATTTAAGTACCGTCGTTTCCATATTTAATCGTCCTGTGATTCTCCCAACCCCCAACCCTTTATGTAAAGATATATAACCCATCGTATGATAACGTTTTTTGTTCTTGACCGACATATGCTCGGCCTAATATATAGGTGTCTGTTTGTGTTTAAAAATTAGAATCAAAGTTAAAAATGAAAATAGATCTGCATATTCATTCCAGGTGTTCTGATGGGCGAATGACCCCACAGGAGATATTTAAAGAAGCCTCGAAAAGAGGTGTGGGTATCCTTTCGATAACAGATCATGATTCTATCGATTGCCAGGAAGAGGCAAAAATGTTGGCGGACGAATACCATATCATCTACTTTTCCGGGCTTGAGTTAAGCGTCTTTTTTTCGCATCCGTCTTACATGGACTCAAAACCCGTATCATTGGATTTCCTGGCCTATGAGTATGACCTGTATTATCAGCCCCTTGTCAATAAACTCAAAGTTTTGAGAGAGCACAGAAAAAAGAGGGCCGAACAGATCCTTGAAAAGATAAATCAGGAATTGATCAAGGAGAACTTGCAGAAATTCAGCCATAAAGACCTTGAAGCAATCGAGAGTTCCGTGGACGGCGCCTTCGGCCGGCCTCATATAGCAGATTATATGATAAAAAAAGGTATCGTTTCCAATAAGCAGGAGGCATTTGAAAAATACCTGGTTAGGTGTAATGTGCCCAAGATGCCTCTTTCCCTTTCCGAGGCCCATGAACTGGTAAAGGGAGCGGGCGGGAAAATGATTCTGGCCCACCCGAACCACCCTCGCGGAACTTCCCTGGTAAAATTCACGACAGATCTTGAGGAGCAACAGAGGATAATAACGGAGGCAATATTGCCCTATATAGACGGCATTGAATGCTGGCATTCAGCACATGACCGGAAATCAACCCAATCATACCTTGAGTTTGCGAAGAATATGAAATTAATGGTGACAGGCGGATCAGACTGTCACCAGCAACCGCTGCTTATAGGCACTGTTGATGTCCCGGACTACGTGGCCCAACAGTTTGGCCCTCATTTTGTAAAGGAATAACATGGCTTTCATCATTGGCGATCTTATGAGTCCGGAAGCGCTTCCTGATAAGACGGAAAATGTTTCCCTTGTTCAAACCCACATCTCATTTGTCCTTGTAGCTGACTATTTCGTCTACAAGATCAAAAAAGCGGTAGATTTCGGGTTCCTGGATTTCTCAACTCTCGAAAAGAGAAAACACTTCTGCCATCAGGAGATTGACCTGAATAGGAGACTTTCAAAAGAACTGTATGTCGGAGTATTACCTGTCATCTTTGACGGCAGGCATCATAGGATCGGTGAGGGCCGTGGTGAAATCGTAGAATATGCGGTCAAAATGAAGAGGATCCCGGATGAGATGCTCATGAAATCTCTGTTTGCGAAGGGTAGGCTAAGGAAGAGGCACCTTAAGGATATCTCAAAAGTATTGGCGGAATTTCATGCGACCGCCATGTGCTCCGCTGATATTGATAAATTCGGGGACCCTATGCTATTCAAAGTGAATACTGATGAAAATTTCCAGCAGACTGAAGGGTACATCGGCATAACTGTTGATAGAAATGATTTCGAAACCATCAAAAAATGGACAGATAACTTTTACATCGAAAACAGGACTCTTTTCCTTGATCGAATTGCATCCGGAAAGATAAGGGACTGTCATGGGGACCTGCATATGGAGCATATCTGTCTGGCCGATCCCATCTCTATATTTGACTGTATTGAATTCAATGATAGATTCCGTTATACTGATACATTGGCTGATATCGCCTTCCTTCTGATGGACCTGGAATACAGGGGGGGGAAGGGGTTTGCCGATATCCTGTGGAATTACTACACCGAGGTTACGGGCGATGCCGGTATGAACTCGCTGTTGACTTTTTATAAGGTCTACCGGGCCTATGTCAGGGGGAAGGTAAACAGCTTTCAAGTTGACGATAAACAGATATTTCCTGATAAAAAAGAGGAGGCAATAGGGATCGCTAAAAAATATTTTCAGCTCGCACGGAATTATATCTCATAATCGATCCTTTCTGATAATAAGATAAGCGGCTGGGCAAGGAGAATTTTGATGAGAGAACCTTTTATTGATTTTATGAAAAGGGAGCTAATACAGGAAACAGTCCTGATAGCCTGCGGACTTCCCGCATCCTATAAGACAGAAACCACGGAGCTTATCGCAAGACTAAAGGGATTCCATGTATTGAGGACGGATATGATACGTCTTGAGGTCCTGAAAGATGAGGATATATTTGATAAGAAGGTGGCCTCCAACATGGATAAGAGGACCCTGGTCTATGACGAGATGTTCAGAATGGCGGAAGAGCTTTCGAGTAAGGGAAAGGGGATTATCCTTGACGCCACCTTTGTTACCCAGACGTTGAGGAGGCGTGCCGCCAGCGTGGCTGTGAAATACAATAAGACTTTTGTAATTCAACAGACGCAGTGCCCCCAGGAAGTGTCCATAGGTCGAATTTTAAAGAGGACCGAAGAGAATTACGAATCCAACGCACTGACAGAACAGGCCTACTTGAACAACAAGAAGAAATTTGAGGCTGTTGACCTTGAGGACCTGAAAAAATCATACCCTGCGCTTAGCCTAATACACCTGACCGTGGATACCACGTCTGATATCGAAGGTGAGTGGTCTGTTGTCGACAAGGTTACTCGATAAACCTGCACTATTGTAAAAGGGTTTAAGTTATGTCCGATATTTCAGTCGGCATTATATATAAGCACCAATTCGAGCCCGCAAGAGCAGAAGCGGAAAAACTCGAAAAGTGGCTGAGAGATAAAGGTGTAACCGTCTTTTCTGAGGAGATGAGTCCGAAAGGGAGGATTAACGGCTGCAGCGAGGATTCCACTGTCATGCCTGATAAGCTGAATTGGATCGTGGTCCTCGGAGGGGACGGGACATTGTTAGGGGCTGCCCGTAAGGTCGGCAGGCATGGTATCCCTATCCTGGGCGTAAATTTGGGTGG
>JAFGIC010000050.1 GCA_016929815.1 Deltaproteobacteria bacterium | reverse complement strand
TATAGCAGTGTCCATCCATAAAGAAGGCATTTATGGATGGAGCTTTCAGCGTTCAGCGATTAGCGTTCAGCTAACTAATTGAATTAATATAGTTTTGCTGACAGCTGAGAGCTGACGGCTGACAGCGTGAATCCGAAAATTAGTGTTTACGGATGAACACTATGTAAAATTCATCTTTCAAAAGGCTCAGCAGATGTATATAATGGCCCGGAAATGAGTGAAAATAGAATTAACCATAAAAGAATTAATCAATAAATATTTCTCTATACGCTTTACTAAGGAGAATAATATATTATCTAAAGGATAGTTGTTCCCGGGCAGCGGCTGCGCTGCTTTTATGGATGGAGCTGTATTAAATAACCCTGTTTCAGGCGAGATAAAGGTCCAATGAACACTGAAAAAAGAGATTTTGACAAAGAGGCCGCCTCATGGGACGAGAATCCTGGAAGGGTCAGGATTGCGAAGGATGTGGCCCGGGCTATCTTGCGACAAGTCGCACTGACGCATGATATGGATATCATGGACTTCGGCTGCGGCACAGGACTGTTGAGCATCGAGCTTCAGCTCCTTGTCCATTCCGTCACAGGCATCGACAGTTCACAGGGGATGCTGGACATATTTAACAGTAAGATCTCCGGAATGGGGCTGAAGAACGTCGGAACCCTTCTTGTGGATCTCGAAAAGGGCGACAGGCTGACGGGCAGTTATGATCTTGTAGTCAGCAGCATGACGGTTCATCATATCAGGGAGATAGAATCTCTCTTTGATCAATTTAATGATGCAACAGTCCCTGACGGTCATTTGTACATCGCCGACCTGGATCCGGATGACGGCCTGTTTCATAGTGATAACACAGGTGTGTTCCACTTCGGCTTTGACCGGAATAATTTTAGGAAGGTCTTTATAAAGGCAGGATTTAATAATGTTCGGGATGTAAAGGCCGCAGAGATAATGAAACCGGTCGGCAACGGGGAAACGAGACGGTTTACCCTGTTTCTGATGACAGGTCGGAAGTGATCAAAATAATGTATGCGGCCTTTGATGTTCACTATCTGGAGGACTAAAGCGCGAAGGCCGCTGCCGTGCTGTTCTCCGGATACGGCGATAAGGAACCGGCTGCAACTCTCACCGTGCTTCTTCCGGATTCAGCGGAATACATCCCAGGGCAATTCTACAGGCGTGAACTGCCGTGCATTGTCGCCCTTCTCGATAAGATAAGAGAGCCCCTTGAAGGGATAATCATTGACGGTTATGTAATGTTGGGGGACAGGCCTGGCCTAGGCATGCATCTCTTTAATCATCTTGAGGGCAGGTCGCCTGTAATAGGTGTTGCAAAATCGGAGTTCAGGGATGCCTATGCAGCCAGGGTCTTCAGGGGAAGAAGCGAGCGTCCCCTGTATGTAACGGCCGTGGGTATGAACCTTTCACAGGCGACGGAGAGAATAGATATTATGCACGGGGATTTTCGAATCCCGACCCTGCTGAAACATGTCGATATGCTGGCAAGGGGTCGGTGAATAATGATATGAGATTTACCGGACGCTTGAAAGACCTGGTCAAAGGTTTTATGCAGGAGATTGAATTCTATGGAAGGGTTCTCAAACATCCCCGGACCCCTTTCATCTCAAAGATACTGCTGGGGATTGCAATAGCCTATGCCTTATCACCCGTTGATCTGATCCCGGATTTTATACCCGTGCTGGGGTACCTTGATGACCTTCTTATTCTCCCTATCCTGATCCGGCTTGCGATAGCCCTGATCCCTAAAAATATTATTATTGAATGCAGGGGCAAAGGGGAATTATAATCCTGAATATATTATTGTAATACACCCTGATTTCGATATAATGTGTGTAAAAAAATTGGGGAGGACATTATGAAACGCACCAATGTTGTCCTGGATGACAATCTTGTAGAAGAATGCGCGAAGCTAACGGGCATTAAGACGCAAAAGGCTTTGATTGACCATGCCCTGCCTGAATTGCTGAGAAATGAAAATCATCTGAAGATCCTTGAGCTTAAGGGCAATGTAAGTTGGGAAGGAAACCTGGAAGAGTGGCGTAAGGGCCGTAAATAATGATGGTTCTTGTTGACACAACAGTATGGATAGATATCTTCGCAGGCCGTTCTTATGCACATGTAAACGCGCTTGAGAAGCTCATTAAAGAGCGACAGGATATTTGTATATGTGGAATTATCCTGTCGGAAGTCCTTCAGGGCATCAGGCAAGGTTCGGAATTTGTGAGAACCAGGGACCTGCTCGCCAAACTGGTTTTCCTGCCGATGCGGTATTCGACATTTTTACAATCAGCAGAGATATATCGCACTCTTCGGAAAAAAGGGACTAGCATCAGAAAACCCATGGATTGTATGATCGCCGCCGTGGCGATTGAAAATGATGTGCCTCTTCTTCACAATGATAAGGATTTCATTCCAATTGAGAAACATTTTAAATTAAAAAGGCATCTCTGAAATATAACCTGTATAAAGGAGGAACAACAAAATGATAGCCTTTATTATTCTTCTTGCAATCATTATAGTTCTAGTCCTGGCATGTGTGGGTATTTACAACAGCCTGGTAACCTTAAGGAACCGGTTTAAGAACGCCTACAGCCAGATAGACGTGCAGCTGAAACGTCGTTATGATCTGATCCCCAACCTGGTAGAGACCGCCAAGGGCTATCTTGCCCATGAGCGCGGGACGCTCGAGGCAGTAATCAATGCCAGGAACCAGGCCAGTTCTGCAAATGCCAGGGCAGCTGCAAACCCTGGAGACGCAAACGCTATAAAGGCCCTGATTGGGGCCGAGGGCGCACTGACCGGCGCGCTGGGAAAGTTCTTTGCACTTGCTGAGGCATATCCTGATTTAAAGGCCAACCAGACCATGTCACAACTGATGGAGGAGCTCTCCTCGACGGAAAATAAGATTGCATTCGCCAGACAGGCGTACAATGACGCTGTCATGGCCTATAATATCGGCAGGGAGAAGTTCCCGAATGTCATAATAGCAGGGGCCTTCGGTTTCACAGAGGCAGTCCTGTTTGAGATAACGGTCCCGGAGGAACGTGAAGCGGTAAAGGTGAAATTCTAAGTAAATATTGAAAACTTGATGCATAACCGATCTTGACTATCATTGAAAGGCAAAGATTATAAAATATACGGGAGCATACTGTTGAAATGACCAGCCGCACCATGGATTTCTTTGAACATCAGGATAATGCAAGGCGAAAGACTGCAATTCTCACACTATATTTCATCCTTGCAGTCCTGTTTCTGATTTTTGGTGTGTATGCGGCGCTGGTTATAGCTGGGATGAATTTCAGCAGCGCAGGGACAGGTTTCTGGAATCCCGGGCTTTTCATATGGGTAGCTGTTTCGGTGATTATTATTATCTTTTTAGGGAACGCCTTTAAGATTGCTGCATTGTCAAAGGGAGGCCGGGCTGTTGCCGAGATGCTCGGGGGAATTCCTGTTGATCCCAATACGACCGACCCTGATCAGCGGAGGCTTCTGAATGTCGTAGAGGAGATATCAATTGCCTCGGGTGTTCCTGTTCCAAGCGTTTACATCCTGGAAAATGAGGCCGGAATTAATGCCTTTGCTGCAGGCCACACCCCGGGAAATGCAGTAGTGGCTGTAACTCATGGGTGTATAAAGGAGCTTTCACGCGATGAGCTTCAGGGTGTGATCGCCCATGAGTTCAGCCACATACTTAACGGCGATATGAGGCTGAACATCCGGCTTATGGGGATAATAGCGGGAATCCTTGTCATTGCCGTGATAGGCAGGATAATTGTTCGTGGAAGCTCCTCCGGGGTCCCGCGTTCGAGAGGCAAGAAGGGCGGAGGCGGAGCAATTATTTTAGCGGGTCTAATAATAATGGCGGTGGGATACATAGGCGTCTTTTTCGGAAAGCTGATTAAAAGCGCGGTGTCCAGGCAAAGGGAGTTTCTTGCAGATGCATCTGCAGTTCAGTTTACCCGGAATCCCTCCGGCATAGCAGGGGCCCTTAAAAAAATCGGATCCTATCATGCCGGGTCAAAAATAAGAAACCTGCACGCGGAAGAGGCCAGCCATCTCTTTTTCGGGAACGGTCTTGCAAAACCTTTTATGAATCTGCTTGCCACACATCCGCCCATTAAGGAACGGATCCGCAGAATCGATCCGTCTTTTCTGGCGGATGTTCAAGAACGAACGGAGGAGCAGGTAGTCCATCAGGATTCTCAGACCGGCATATCCTCCCTTGCCTCACAGGCGGCCTGTCCCGCATCAGGAGCGGAAGAAAAGATCAATTTTTCGCCTGAAATACTGACGTCCGTCGCAGGGAACCCGGGCGCCGAACACCTGGTATTTGCCGGGCAGATCCTGTCATGCATCCCGACTGCGGCAGCCGAGGCAGTCAGGGAGCCCTTCGGTGCAAGGGCCGTGATATATTGCCTGCTCCTTAACAGGGAGGAGGATATAAGAAGGTTACAGATGGAAGGTCTGCAAGAGGAATCCGATCCCCCGGTCATGAAAGAGACGATCTCGCTTGCCCCGGTCATTGACACGGTTGGAAGAGAATACAGACTGCCCCTGGCGGATCTGGCCATACCCGCCCTGAGGCTTCTTTCGCCTGGCCAGTATGAGATGTTCAGAAAGAACGTAAAGCGGCTTATTGAGGCGGACAAGAAGATCAGTCTTTTTGAATATGTGATGCAGCGTGTGCTGCTGCGGCATCTTGATCCGACATTCAAGAAGATGCCTGCACCGGCCGTCAGATACAATGTGATCGATCAGGTCCAGGTGGAATGTCTTATCATATTATCCGTCCTGGCATGGCAAGGCAATGACGTGACTTCAACGGCGCAAGAGTCCTTTATAAGGGGGATAGGTGAGCTTGATATGGGAGGAAGACCGTCAATCCTGGCCAGGGAGAAATGCGGCTTGAACGCCCTGGACAGTTCCCTTGAAAGGCTTGAGATGGCGTCTCCTCAGGTCAAGAAAAAGGCGCTGAAGGCCTGCATAGCATGTATAAGCGCGGATTCATTTATCACGGTTGAAGAGGCGGAGCTGTTGCGGCTGATTGCCGATTCACTTGACTGCCCCATGCCTCCATTCATAACATCAGGAACTGGACGCGCCTAGGGGGATTTTTCTAATATGAAGATATCGGTTATACTGGCTCACCCTGATCCGGAGAGTTTCAATCATGCGATCGCCAGGACCGCCATTGTCTTTAATACATCCAATACCGATCCTGAAAGAGAAAGGGACGTATTCGGAGACCCGCTTGAAACCATATGGAAGAACTGTATCTTCGGCCTATGCGGGGTCGACAACTTCCATCGTCGTATATTCAGCATTATTGTTGCCAGCACAGAGGCTCAAAGGATTAAATGGCTTGATGATGTAAAGGTGGCGATTGATTCTGCCTTCTCACAGTAAGAAAGGCGCGAGAGAAATGTACAGATATTAACCGTCTCATAATTGGACTCACCTCCGTCATTCCTGCGAAGGCGGGTATCTATTGGTTTTTATGGAAACATCATGCTGATCCTATTATGAGACGGTTAATATTAAAAATGGATAATAAGCGTTTTGGGTTCTGAATAGAAAATGGTCCGTGTTTTTCATGTTAAATTTCAACCTGGAATCGATGATGAACAAATGGAGAATATCTATGGAAGCAAAAATGTTCTGCAAGTCACTGCGGTATATCTTTCTGGCATTCGTAATAGCTTTGGGATTTTTTGTTGTTATCGCAACAGGAGGCGGGGGAGGGAGTGAAGATGAAGATAACAGCAATGATGAAGATACCTGTGATTATGACGTCGATATAGTCTGCGACTCGAATGAGGACTGTTATAAAATGTGTTTTATTCACAGCGGGGATCCCGATGATTTCATCATGTTTAATGATAGGCTTTTTTTCACAGCATATGAAGGATGTAAAGATATTGCGCAACTCAAATTGTATGAAATAGATCAAAGCGGGAATATTGTGGAGATTTCAGACCTGGGTTCTTCAATAACCGATAAACTGATTTTAAACGATGTGCTTTATTTTGTTCAGGGGGGATATCTTTGGAAGTATGATGGAGTAACTCCGCCCCAGAGTCTTTTCCCTGAAGATTCGGAAGAATATTCCGGTGTTGAATATCTGATGGAATACAACAATAGACTTTATTTCAGCGTATACAGCAATTCCGTGGGGGATGAAGTATTATTCTCATATGACATATCATCTGATGCGCCGGCCATTGCGGGAAATGTTATTCCCTTTTTCGATGACTACAATTACATTGTCTATAACAACAAGCTCTATTTCCGGGGGTATACTGTGGAATCGGGCACCGAGTTGTGGTGCTATGATGACTCTTCAGACAGCCAGTACATGGTCGCGGATATAAATCCGTCCGGAAGCGCCTTTTCTTATACATCGAGTATATTTGTGGTTTTTCAGGGCAAGCTGTTTTTTTCGGCTGATGACAGCGAAAACGGTCAGCAGCTGTGGGTAATAGACGGTGATAATCCGCCTGAAAAAATAACGGATTTCTCAGCTGAAGAATATATCAGGGTAAATCCGGTAGATGTATTTAATGATAAACTGTTGATAGAGGTAATGGAGAAGACCAATGATATAACACAATGCAGCCTGTATGAATATGATGGAAATAATCCTGTAAGTTCGCTGAATTTTGATCAACCCTATTCCTCAATGATCCAGTATACAAATCTCTTTTCAAATACCTATACGATCCTCAATAACCGTTTTTATTTTATTGCTTGTGACATTACAACAGGTTGGGATGGTTCAGAAACGCTTGGGGCAACTAATTTATGGGTATATGACGGAGTGAATACACCTGAAAAAATTGAATATGATTACGACACTTGGTTTAATATATCAGACCTTTTTATTCATGACGAAGAGTTGATTTTAAAGATGAGTGTTGACAATATCTGGGCATATGACGGCATCTCTGATCCGGAACAGCTGGTTTCCCCCAGTCAGTCCGGTCTGGATGATATTTTCTTGATAATGGGTTTCAATGATGACTATTATATAACAGGAGAAACCGAAGAATATGGGAGCGAGTTATGGAAACTGGACGGTTCCGGTGAGATAACTCTTGTTAATGATTTTTATCCCGGCACTACCTGCCAGTGTGAGTGTGATTGAATATAACCTGCACCTTATATTGTTCGAAGAGATTTTATTATTAAAAAATATTTTTAATGGAGGGATTAAGATGCCGGAATTCGGAACGCCGTTTTCAGGTCTTGCAAAAGACCGTAAGCTGACCCATGGGGAACTGGTCAGGGCCATAAGATTCATGATCAGTGCTGAGTATGAGGCCATCCAGCTTTATATGCAGTTGGCCGAGTCAACGGACAACAAACTTGCAATCGAGGTCCTCAAGGACATCGCGGACGAGGAGAGGGTCCATGCCGGGGAGTTTCTGAGGCTATTGAAGGAGCTTGCGCCTGATGAAGAAAAATTCTATGCCGAAGGCGCGGGCGAGGTGGAGGAGGAGATCGAAAAGATTAAAAAATGACCGACTCCACGGAGAAAGGTATAAATAAATTGCAGGTCCTGATAGGTGCGGTGTCTCTGCTTATCGGGACCATGGTTTATTTTTTAGACCGGCCTGCCG
>JAFGIC010000433.1 GCA_016929815.1 Deltaproteobacteria bacterium | reverse complement strand
TCCCCTCAGCAGGATTTTCCGGTCGTTGACAGTAGAGGAAACCTCGTGGGTATCATTTCCATGACCGATATGCGGGAGGCAATGGCGGACATAGAGCTGCACAACATGCTTGTTGCCAAGGATATCGCCATCGAGGGCGTCGTAACGGTTACAATGGATGATTCCCTTAACATGGCACTGAAACTTATGGCCGACCTCAATGTAAGGGAATTGCCGGTAGTGGACAGGGAAAGCAAGAGAAAGGTGCTGTCCGTCATCAGCCGTAAGGATATCACGAGGGCATACCATCTGGAGATTGATAGGGCAAAGGGCAACCGTTTCACGGAGGCGTGAATTAATTTTATTTATTATCCTCTTCCACCGCGTCCCTGAGCCTTTCCGAAAAATCAGGTATTGCCGCTGCTATCCTAACCCATGCGCAGAGCATCGGTATCCCGACCGGGTCCTTTACAAATTCCTCCATGGCAGTCTTGAGGGATTCAACAAATGCCTCTGTTGCTTCAATCTCCGAATGGCGGTCATAAGTTAGCCCGTTCAAGAGGGACAGTGCGTGATATTTCTCGATGGCTATGCGCGATTCCTGGATATAGGCCGTCAACAGTGTCCGGAAAAAGGATTGACTTATCCTGACGCCGTCCTGACTGAGCTCCCTGAACAGCGCCTTGGCTATGTCTGTTGCCATGCGGATGAGGCCCTTGTCTGGCTTGTTCTTTTCAAGGGCCTGATGTTTATGTTCATAGGTGTCGATGATCTCAACCTGGCAGATCCTGTTCGGGGAGGTAATCTGATAGACTTCACTAAGCATGGATACCTCGAGCCCCCATGACGGGGAGATCCTTATTCCACGGGCAAGGCTGCTTACAAAGGCGAATTCTCCGGAGAGGGCATAACGGAAGTTCGAGAGGTAATCGATAAAGGCGTTATAACCGAGCATCTTCTTCATGGTCTTGATTAGGGGGGTGTAAAAAAGGCGGGTCACCCGGCCATAGAGCCGATCTGTAACCCTGGCATAGTAGCCCTTGCTGAATTCGAAATCCGTGGCAAAGTGAACAACCGGATAAATCAGCCTTGCCAGCATCTCTTTTCTGTAATTGACGATATCGCAGTCATGGAGCGCGACGGCATAGACGTCACGGTCGGAGAGTATATAGCCGAGGGTCATCCATACGGACCGGCCCTTGCCGGGCTGACCAAGGGTAAAATCGGCGTCGTGCAGCTCCTTAAGAAGGGCCTTTATCCTGGGGCCGTCATGCCATACGATCCTTACATCTGATGGAAGGGGAGACATGATCTCCTTGACCTTACGGAATTGATTTTCATCCGCACGGTCAAGGGATAAGACGATTTTGTGAAGGTATCTGACGTCCATCAGTTCCTTTATAATTGTTGACATTGCATCGCGATCAAATTCTGTAACAAGGGCAGGCAGGAGCAGGACCATTTTACGTTTTTTGGAGATCTTTTTTAATTCCCCGTTAATATCCTTTACGGGCCTGTCTTTAAGCTTTTGTAAAGTAGTGATAACACCATTCTGACTGAAATCGGACATTTTATTTACCCCCTTTACTTTTCCATATCTCTATCATGTAGTCTTTGAGGTTTTCAAAGATCCGTGCCTGCGCCTCGAAATGGTCCTCTGCTTCCTTCGCGTTCTTGTCCTTAACCTCATTGACCAGTGATGCAATGCGTGCATAATAGAGTGGGATCATTGTGTCCAGGACCTTGAAGCGCTGCCTGGGTGTCTTGTAGAAAGACCCTGCATACTGATATACGATCCGCACCCATGACTCGACAGGCATGTCAAACTCTTCAAGATTTTCGATGTGCGAAAGATCGTTTATTATCTTCATGTCTTCTTTTGCAAGGATGTTCTGCCATATGCCGCTGAAATTTTTCATGCCGACCTTGAAATATTCGATGAGACTGACATGATCAATTTCAAAGGGCTCCGCCTCCTGTCCCACGGCCTCGCCTATTGAAGGGACATCCCTGGAGCATTTAACGTTCATCCAGAAGTCCTGATACTGTTCCATGAGCTTAAATGTAGTCCCCACGACCTGGCGGAACATGGGGCCCAGGTCTGATGTGGGATCCTTTTGACCGTGGATCTTTGCGCCAAGCCTGGCCTGGCAGATCCTGAAACCTCCGACAATGGCCGAAGTGGTCATCCAGATATCGATCCCGAACTTGGCAATATCGGTTTCCCATACATCCTGGTTCAGGTAATATTTTACAAGCCCAGGGGATAGGCCGAAATCTCCTCCTATGGGCTGCCGTATCTTCTGACCATAGAGGGCCCTGGTCAGGTTGTAGGCAATGGTGTTTGTAATGGTCCCGTCCAGCTTGTAGCGGTTGTAATCCGGCGCCACGAAATCATACCCCTCAATGACCGGGTCCAGCAGGTTTTTTATCCATTCCGGCGTAATGGACATAAGATCGGAGTCAAAAAAGGCCACTGCCCTTGCCTTCAGAAAGGAGGCAATCTCAAGCACGGCCCGCAGGCCGGAGCCCTTTCCAGGTATGCCCCTGTATATGGTGACTATGCTGTCGATATTGTAGGATTTGGGGTCCACCAACCTGGAAAGCTCCCGTGTATCATCGGTTGATCCCCCGTCTGAAACTACGATGAATGCCTTGCGGTCGTCATAATAGCGCTTAAGCCCCTTGAAGATCGTCTTAAGCACGTTTTCAATGGAGGAAGCGCTGGAGTAAGACGGAACTCCTATCACAATGTCAGCGTATCCAAGCTGCTCTATCTTGTTGCGGACATGGGGTCTTAATGCCGTTGAAAATCTCATGGTTGATGTCATTTTTTTCCTCCTATCAACATAATAGTGATATCCATCACATTAGCGCCCGTGGGGCCCGTCATAATCAGATCCCCGGTCTTTTCAAAAAGCGTGTTTGAATCGTTCCTTTTTAAAAAATCATCTATGTCCAAGCCGAGTTCCTCGACCCGCTTAAAGCTGTCGCAATCCACTACCGCGCCGGCGGCATCGGAGTTGCCGTCAATTCCATCCGTGCCGGCGCTCAGGAAGACCATGCCCGGACGGGGCCCTATCTCCCTGAGCGCCGACAGACACATCTCCTGATTTCTTCCTCCCTTTCCATTACCCCTGACCGTAACGGTTGTTTCTCCGCCTAAGATTATGCAGACCGGCATACTGTAGGGTTTAAGGTTAGCGGCAACCTCTTCACCCAGGGCTACGATAACCTTTGCCGCTTCCCCGGCCTCGCCCCTGAGCCGCGACGTAATGACATGGGCGGTTATATCCATAGAAGATGCCTTTTCTTTGGCCCTCTGAAGCGCCTTTTTATTGCTGCCGATAATGATATGGTCGATTTTAAAAGGATGCTCCTTCGGGGTTTCTTCAATCTCTCCGGCAAGACCTTTTTCGACGAGGGCCATCACTGAAAGAGACAGTCTGCCGCTCAGGTTGTATCTTGAAAGAATATTCTGCACATCGGAAAAGGTCGAGCGGTCTCTGTAGAAGGGCGCCGAACCTATTGTCTCCAGATCATCGCCTATAACATCGGAGATGACCAGCACAACGCCGCCGGCCTTTGTCATCTGCGCCAGGCGACCCCCTTTGATCATGGAGAGGTGTTTTCTGACTGCATTCAGTTCATCTATGGTCGCCCCGGCATTCATAAGCTGCGCCGACACATCCTGAAGGTCTTTGATTGTAAGGGGGGGGAAAGGTCTTTCTATGAGAGCCGATGAGCCGCCTGAAAGCAGGTATATAAAGAAATCGTTTTCCGTAAGGGATGTCAGCTTGTTTATAAGCAGATCAGCGGCATGAAGGCTCTTTTCGTCGGGCATCGGATGGGCGCCGACACAGACTTCGATTCTCTCAAGGGACGAGTCATCGTAGCTGGAGACGATCAATCCGCCGGTGATACGGTCGCCCATAACATCTTCAAGGGCCTTTGCCGCTCCGATGGATGCCTTCCCGCTTCCGAAAACATGGACGCGCGAGCCCCCGGCGATGGGGAACCCTTCTTTCCCGATGATCAATCCCTCATCCGTGACAGTCACGGCATCACGGATCATGTTTTCGGGAAGCACCGCAACGAGGCCTTCCCTGTAGATATCAAGTATTGCCTGTCTCAAGTTCATCTAAAAGCCTCCCGATAACTTCATTCCATCCTTTTGATCCGAACTCCCTGGCCATGACAAGTCCCGGTAATGATATATCAATGAAGCGTCCCTTCAGGGGATGGGGCATAAGGACAGGTATATCGGCGTTTTTCAGCATGGGGATGTCATTGATGCCGTCGCCGATTGCTACGACAAGATGTTTTTTACCCTTTTTCCGATCAAATATGTCTCGGACTATTTTAACGGCCTCGCCCTTGTCCTGATATATGCCTATCATATGGTGAAAACGTCCGCCTTTTGTTATCTTAATGCCGCGTTCCACAGCAAGACCTTGAAGAAGATGTATGTCCTGTTCATTTTCCATAATAAAGGGTTCAGTATATTCACGCGCCCTGGCAAATTCCGACTGACCGGGGGAAAGGCCGGTAATTTCTGAAACCTCATGGACCGACATATCGCCGAATCCCCTTATTTTAAATTGATCGCGTATTTCATCAATAAAAGATCTTATCCGGTCATAACTTATGCCCAGCTGGATGATCTGCATGATCCGGAAGGACGATTCCTGCCGGAAACCCTCAAGAAAGAATTCCGTGTATTTTGGAGGGAAATAGATCGCCGCGCCGTTTTCCACAATAAAGGGGTCGTCCAGTCCCAGTTCCTTTTGCAGATGCTCCGTTTCCCTGCGGGTCTTGCTTGTAGTCAGTATCAATGGTATCCCTTTATTGCGGATACTCTCCAGTGCCGGCAGCGCGTCATCAAAGGAATAATCCTCATGATTTAG
>JAFGIC010000049.1 GCA_016929815.1 Deltaproteobacteria bacterium | reverse complement strand
TCAATAGATCCGTTTATTAAGCCCCCATCAAATCAACCGTTCTGCTGGGGGCTGTTTTATAATATCCAAAAACGTCCAAGGGCTTATATTTGAAGGAGGAAATCAATGACTGTGAATATAAGATTTTTTAAGACTTTAGCAGCTATATTCATTGTAACAATGCTTGTGATGCCATTTGTGTCATGTAATGCGAATAAAGACATTTCAGGAAAGACAATCAAGGGCACGGATGTAAACTTCGAACGTCCACAGTTGAAGATATTGACTGGTGGAGAAATAAATGCAAAATGGACCGATAATCGTCCTGCTGATACGGGACAGAAACCGAAAAAGATCCAGTCGATCCCGGCAATCTGTATAAACAACGGAAAATATTTAGCGGAGGAATCCAAGAAAGACATCGTGACCGCCGGAGAAATATCAGATACTTATGCATTGGGTGTCGAGATAGTCGGGGAAGGTTACGTCGGAGGCCTTGTTGTAAAAGGCATTGGTTCCGAATATACCCTTTCAGATGCCAATATTGAGCTTTCAGGAGACGGAACCGGCATGGGAACAGGCGCGGCGGTCGAAGACCACGCCACGCTTATTATAAGGAATTCAAATATTACCTGCAGCGGACAAAGAAACGCTGTCTCCTGTAAAAGGTCCAGCACCTTGAAGGTGTATAATTCCACGCTTGTCGGTCATGGCTCTCCTTTTGATCCATTAGCGGAGACCCCCAATCCCATTGACAATTCTCAATATTTGGAGATCAGAGGCAACTCCCGTACCACCGAAACAACGAGCAATTCATACATCTACTTCTATAACAGCACCATCATTGCCGATGGATGGGGCGCATGTTCAACCGACCAGTCGGGTCAGTTTGTTTATCAGGAAGCGAACAACTGCAAGATTAAGACCGTCAAGAGCGGCTATGGGGCCTATGCGGACTGGTTCTGTCATGATATCTTCAATAATTGCGAATTTGATGTTGCATCTATGGCGGTAATCATAGCGGGCGAAGCCGACGCGACCTTTAGAGAGACAAAGGCGAATTGCGGCACTTACTTTGCCATGATGCACTGTGTTACGGGCTCGCACACCGAGGTCGGGACACTGAGAGTCACGGGTGGTGAAATAGCATGTAAAAGTCCCGCGGTTATTGTAAAAAGTCATAATGCGATCATAAAATTTGATGACGTAAAGATAGCCGCCGAATCCGGCATCCTGGTCAAATCCATCGTGAATCCTGATCCCAATGCAACCAGGGTTGAAGGGGATGTTTACGGCATCCATGCAACGTTTAAGGATATGGATGCGGTTGGCGATATTATCCATGAAGATCCGGCCAGGATTATGTCGATCTCTCTTGAGTCCGCGATTTTGAAGGGAGCGGTCAAAAACGCCTATATTACAATTGATGGCGCCAGCAGGTGGATTGCAACCGCGGATTCCCAGGTTGCAATCCTGGGTAGTGTGGATGTTGCACAAATCGATGCTCCCAAAGGCGTTACAATTAACGCTGTCGCCGACGAAAGTGGAACCTATATACTGGTATGCGGTGGCGCTCTGATCCTAAGAGAGTCTTAAGATAAACCGGATTTGAATGCATGAAATGTATGTTTACCTATATATGAATAAAAACGTATCCCTGGTCTCAGTAGAAAGTTAAATATGAATCAATAATATTTTACTGAAAGGCATGGCCGGAAAAAGGCGATGCCTTTCTTATTGCTGTATAAATATATGCAGCTTATGGAATTATGCCTACGGTGCACTTCAATTATACAACTCCCTCCTCTTATTCGGTGGTCTTTTATCCATCTTATCTATACTCATAAAAAAGAAGTTTACGTCTATACTCATTTTCCCTCCACAATAATTACCAAGTATTAATTTTTTAATCATCTTTTAGTTAAAAAAAATATTTTATTGTTATCAAAGCTGATCAATTAACTTAATGACCGATCCAAAACATTTTTTCTAGTGTAGATTAAATGATATCCAAACCTTCATATTGTTGGGGGTATCCCAAAAAGATGAGATATGAGCGAATGACAAAACTGTTATTGCAAATTAAAGGGGCTAGGTTTTGTGAAAGACAATAACAATCTAAAGGAGGATAGAAATGGAAATTAAAAAAGGCTTTATGTGTATTCTCGCAGCAATGCTGGGTCTCGGGCTTACCCTTGGTGATCTTTCATGGGCAGCCGCCCAGGAGGATGAGAAGGAAGAATTCACTCTTGAAGAGATCACGGTTACGGCACAGAAGCGCAAGGAAAACGTGCAGAAAGTTCCTGTTACAATGGAGGTTATCTCAGGAGACAAGATGAAGGAACTCGGCCAGAGGAATATTGATGAAATCCTTTCATTTATCGGAAGCGCGTCTATCGAAAAGGCCGCAGACGGGTTAAGGGTCTCACTACGAGGCATTTCAGATAATGACGACGCATGGGGCGACAACATGCACGTATCTACTCCGACCGTGGCCATCAGTACGGATGGAGTTTACAGTTCAAGGAGCGATCAGGGCCAGGGGCTTTATGATATTGAGCGCATGGAGGTCCTGTTTGGCCCTCAGAGCACCATGTATGCCAATACATCGCCGGGAGGCATTATTAATGTGATAACGGCAGCTCCAAAAACCGATAAATTCGAGGCATCAGGAACAGTAGAATACGGTAATTATAACTATCTGCATCTGGAAGGCAGTGTAAACACCCCTATAAACGAAAAAGTGGCCCTGCGGGCGGCCTTTTCAAAAGCTGAACATGAAGGGTATATCTCCAACGGAGCAGATGACGAGGACAAAAAGTCCGCCCGCCTCAAGGCATTGTTCAAGCTTAATGAGAGACTTTCTTTTACATTGACCGGAGAGTATTCATTTAACGGCGGCCATGGATTCGCCAGGGTGGAAGGTTTTGTGGATCAGGATGATGTGGATGATCCATGGACGGCGGCTGATACCATGCTGATGGATCCCCGTGAGGAAACCAGAAAGGCCGGTAATATAAATTTGAACTGGGATTCCGTAATTGGGACCCTTACAGTTATACCGGCCTATTCCACTACCGAATCTTCCGATTCAGAGACAATGACGAATCAGAGAACCGGAGACAGCACTACCACATTAACCGAGAGAGAGATGTGGGAAAAAGGGGCGGATGCACGCATGGTCTCACCCACGGATTTCTTTATCAAATGGATCGCCGGCGCCAATTACAACAAGGCGAATGAAGGCAATTATCGCACTGTTGTGGACAGTATTGAAGGCAGCACTGTAGAAGTAAGACAAAAATCACATGCCTTTTACGGCAATATAACCTATCCCGTTACCGATGCCTTCCGTGTAACAGCAGGAGGCCGAAAGAGCTGGGATACCATGTCATTCTTTCAATATGACTATAACCAGCTTCCCAGGCCTGCCCGTGAAGGCTTTGTGGAACTGGAACGCAGCGGCACATATACGAACAATCCCGATGGGACGCTTGACTATACGGAGTATTGGCAGCAGGAATACAATAGCATGAATTATAAATTAGGCGTGGAATATGATGTAAATACAGATTCCATGCTTTACGCGGATATCTCAAACAGCTACCGCATGCAGGCTATGGCGCGTGAAACCACTACCGGAGAATCACCGCCTCCAGAAGAGATGACGGCATACACAATAGGTTCAAAAAACAGGTTCTTCGGCAACAAATTTCAGGTGAACGCCTCTGCATACTATTACAAGTACAAAAATAAGGTGGCAGAGGGCGGTGCAAGGGTCTTTACAAATTTATATGAAGATGATCCAAGATTTATCGAGGCAGGGCTTACTGCGGGAGATGGCACCCCCGGCCTGGATATTAACAGGGACGGCAGAATCACCCATGTCAGCGTGGTGCTTCAGGATCCGACTCAGACTACCTGGGGCGATTTTATGTCCTCGGGAATCGATATAATGACAAGCTGGATTGCGACCGGCAAGGACAGGCTGGATTTTTCGGTTTCATATATGCATACGGAATGGACGAACCTTCTCTTTGATTATGTATATGACATGGTCTATGAGGATTTTTTATATGACGGCAAACCGAGCATCCTGTCACCGAAATGGAACCTGACCGCATCTTACAGCCACAATTTTTCACTGTGGAATGGCGCAACCCTTACACCACGTTTGGATACCCGTTTTCAGTCCTCATACGTGGTTACCTATCACGAACGGGAAGACCCGCAGAGACGACAGGAGCCGTACCATATAAGCAATTTTTCGATGATATACGCATCTCCTAGTGACAAATGGACACTTACCGGCTATGTGAAAAACATGGAGAATTATGCGGTGAAACGGAACCTTATAGGAGAAGGCGAATCCGAATACTTCCTTATGATAGGAACACCCCGTACATACGGCGCTATCTTAACCATGCAGTTCTAGGGATTCTATCGTGTCGGGGGAGGACGGATAGGTTGTCTTTCCCCTTAGTGTTTTTAATATTAAGCTGCGGAGGATATTATGAGTGAGACAAATTTAAATTTATCCAGAAGAAAGTTCATGCTTGCGAGTTCCGCGGCAATCGCATCTCCATTGCTATTGAAATTGGCGCATCCTGTTCCGGATGCACAGGGAGCTGAAAGAAAAGTAGCTGCAAAGGTCAAGATTTATTACATCAATCGCACGTGCATAGGCTGCCAGGTTTGCAGGACATTTTGTCCCGCAAAGGCCATTCGTTTCGGAGACTGCCGGAATGAAATAGATCAGAAGAAGTGTATGAGTTGCGGCACCTGTTACAGGGGATGTCCTGTTTCCGCCATCTCCGAGATAGAGATAGGGGCTCCTTATTATGAGGAGAAAAAAAATACTGCAATAAAAGTAATGGATTGTGATTTAGTGGTGATGGGCGCCGGGGGAGCCGGCATGGTTGCGGCTGTTAAGGCGGCGGATTTAACCGGCAAAAAGGTGATCATTCTTGAAAAGGCGAAGAAGGTCGGCGGGGCAACCATTTTTGCCACTGATATGGGAGAAAGCGGGCCAATAATAGATTCACAGTGGCACAAGGAGGCCGGATATACTATTAATGATCCACCCGATATCACGGGACAATTTTTCGACTGGCTGGTATCTAAGGGCGGCGCGGAAGGATTTTTTCGCATATATAAGCCCGGTGAAGAGAAGAGGGTAGGAGGCAATACAGTAGCAATATATATGCCCGAGCGTCAGGAGAAGTATAAGGATAAACTGGACGAATCCATCGGCCCCGGCAAGATGGGATCCTATGTTGTTGATAAAATGGTCGAATGCTGTGAAAAGAAGGGGATTCCTGTTCTTACTGAGACGCGTGCAAGGAAGTTTATTACGGATGATAAGGGCAGGGTCACTGGCGTTTTGGCAGATACCAAGGACGGGGGCAACTGCTGGTCAACTGCAAGGCGTCTATAATAGCAGCAGGAGGCTTTGGTGCCAATTATGAAAAGCTCCAGAAGTATTGGCCGGAACATTTTAACAATAAAGAGATATTCTGTTTATGTCCCCCTACTATAATGGGTGATTGCATTGATATGGCGGAGGAGATCGGTGCTTCTATTGATCAGACTAAAAGGAGTACGGATTGGCCGGGTGGATTTTTTGCCACCGGGTTTGCGCGTCATCCCTATTCAAGCAATATTGGGGGAATGAATGGAGTATCTATCAACCTTAATGGAGAGCGTTGGTATAATGAAAGCGGTGGGCAGGGTCATGGTAGTGCATCATTGGGGTCGCAACCAAAGGGAGTAGCATATGAGGTAGTTGATAGCGAGATCCTTGAGATGCAGGGCGCAAGGATTGCTGAACGTTTGACGAATGAGGATGATATCACTGCCACTTATAAAAAATGGAAAGAAGATATCGCTTATGAGGTGGCCATCGACGAGGAAGGGGCTCACGGCAACCATATAAAGAAGGCCGAAACGCTGGCGGAATTAGCCTTGAAAATGGATGTTGATCCCAAGACATTTGTTGCAAGTATAGAGAGATACAACAAGTTTTGCGATGATGGAAAGGATCTGGATTTCGGGAAAGACGCAAAATCCTTAATCCCCATTCGTAAGCCCCCTTTCTACGCAATCTTTGGACATCGCTGGTCTCAATGCACAAAAGGAAGAAACGGGATAGCGGTAAATACCAAGTTTGAGGTGCTTGATACCAAGGGCGAGACAATGCCGGGGTTATATGCCGTAGGCGATGGGTGTACAACTTATGGCGGCTACATTACTAGATTCATAGGTAGCAGGGCGTCCGCTCAAGGTGCGGTCTCTGTAGCTTCCGGTGTTTCTAAAGGGCTTGGTATCACCGGCGTTCCCGATGCAGACCTTGGGGCTGCAGCCGGAGTTCCCGTTGCTGGCGCTGGCCCCGGTGCTGCTGCTGTGACCGGAGC
>JAFGIC010000432.1 GCA_016929815.1 Deltaproteobacteria bacterium | reverse complement strand
TTGCCATGCAGAAAAAATCCCCATTCTTCGAACAAGGTTATGAGTCTTTTTTCATCATCCCTTTTATCGAAGATCGTTACATAGATTTCATCGACCTTATTGATAATGGCATTATCAAAAACAATTTTCAAAAACCTTTCACCTAGCCTCAGTCCATTGCTGACAACCTTAAATGTTCCAACCTTTAGCCGTTTCTTTGGGACAAACACAGGGGTAATATCAGAATAATTTTCTTCTGGTCCTTCTATTTTTAAATACAAAAATGAAAGGATATAATTTTTGTGATAGGTAACATATGCAATTTCATCAGACTTCTTGTTGAACCATTTGTCAAAACCGACGTAATCTTCACGAAAGCCATCAAAGAAAGTATCTTTAAGATTTATATCCCCGAAATGTTTTTTTGTTACGCTTAATACTTTGTAATCCACTAACTCCGGATTTTCAGAAACAACCTTTTCCAGAAAGGCATCTATTGTAAAAACATGGTCACTAATTCCTAGTAGAGCAGCCTTCTGGTGAATCTTCCTGTCCTCGGTAATAAGGAGATCGACTCTGTCACAATAAACTTCATTCAGAAGCAAAGTATCGTTATGATCGTTAACCGTTCTATCAATGGCTTCTGAGATTGTTATTACCTGTTGATCAAGGGGAGCGGTTGTCTTTAATTTCTCATAGCTGTCCAGCTTAACAGCAAAATTGTTTACTGTTTCCTTATTGGTATTTTTGATAATTTCTTCAAAGGTAACAGGATGAATACACTTTGTATATTTCCCTTTATCAAGCCATTTAAATAAAGTGCCGATATCGCGATTCACTATCCGGGTTGCTTCTCGATGGATTACAATATTAGTATCAAGTAAAGCTCTCATTTAATTATCTCCGATTGACACTGTGTTAAAGCCCATTTTAGTTGAAATTTATTCACATAGGCTTAGCGTCATCTCACCTTGTCTCTGCCCTCTTCAATAAAAATTTATGCAATACTTTTAACATAACACCCTAAAAAGTGGCTCCAACTCAATTGTGTCGACAGCGTCGACACAATTGAGTTGTCCGGAAAAGCCTGATAAAACTGTACCGCGCGATAGAGATTGCTAAGACTGAATCCCTCCCCGAATTCGTCCATCAATTTTTGCGACAACGTCGCAAGAATCTTCTTGCCGTATCCCGCACGACCCTCAGTCAGATTTTCAGCAAAAATGCGTTGACCCAACCCCCAATACATAAGGGTCTGTTCGGAGTTGGCGACCGTTGCAACACGCTGTCGTGCTGAACAAATTAATTCGCGGAGGTCCTGAAGAAGCCTCTTCTCATCAATTATTGGAACGGGTTGAGAATTCTTAGATATTAGATCATTACTCATTTTTTTCACCTAACCCAAATTTATTCGAAGATTTGAGTTTTGCTAGATTTCGACGGATAATCTCATTCAACCGTAATTCCTCCTTCATCTGCTCTTCCAGTTCCGCCTTGAGTTTTGTGAACCTCTCCTCGAAATCAAAATCATCCTCATCATCGGGAAGGCCGACATATCTGCCGGGGGTCAGGACATAATCAAGTTCCCGCACGCGTTCAACAGGAGCGGAATTGCAAAAGCCCTTTATGTCCTCATAGTTTCCTTTGGGATTTCTCCAATTGTGATAGGTCGAAGCAATCTTTTGAATATCCTCATTGGAAAGCTCCCGCGTCCTGCGGTTGATGAGATGGCCCTCGTTTCTGGCGTCTATGAACAGTATTTCATCTGTGCGATTGCGGTATCCGCCATTTGCCTTGTCCCTGCTCAAGAACCACAGACAGGCTGGAATCTGTGTATTCAGAAAGAGTTTGGCTGGAAGATTGATAATGCAGTCAACCAACCTGGCTTCGATTAATCCCTTGCGTATCTCACCCTCGCCCGAAGTCTTGGAGGTAAGCGAGCCCTTGGCAAGAACAAACCCTGCCATGCCTGTATTTGACAAATGATAAATGAAGTGTTGAATCCAGGCATAGTTGGCGTTTCCTGCCGGAGGAATTCCATATGCCCAGCGTGCGTCATCCTTTAACAGTTCACCGGACCAGTCCGAATCGTTAAAGGGCGGATTGGCGATGATGAAATCCGCCTTCAGATCCTTGTGCGCGTCATTCAGGAAAGAGCCTTCGTTGTTCCACCTGATATTGGAGCTGTCTATCCCACGAATAGCGAGATTCATCTTGCAGAGTCGCCATGTGGTCTGGTTGGACTCCTGGCCGTAAATGGAGATCATATCCGCAGGATTTAATGCAATCGAATAGCCTCCTCGCCCTTTGGGAGAGGGTCGGGGTGAGGGCTTGTAGTGGTCCTGATGGGCGGCAATAAATTTTTCGCTCTGGACAAACATCCCACCTGATCCGCAGCATGGATCAAACACCCTACCTTCATAGGGTTCAAGCATTTCAACCAGGAGCTTGACAACGCTTCCAGGCGTGTAGAACTGGCCGCCTTTTTTGCCTTCTGCAAGGGCGAACTGGCCGAGGAAGTATTCATATACCTGACCCAGTACATCCCTGCTCTTCGCCTCATCCGTGCCGAGGGCGATTGTCCCGATGAGGTCAATGAGCCCGCCCAGACTTGTCCTGTCAAGGTTTAGTCTGGCATAAACCTTGGGAAGAACGCCCTTAAGGGAAGGATTGCGTCGTTCAATGGCCTCCATTGCTTCATCAACATACCCACCAACATCTACCTTCTTGCCATTTTCCAGGAAAATTTCTGTCTTCTTGGCATTGTCGGAAATGGGCTTCCACCTGGCTATTGGTGGAACAAAGAAGACCTTTTCAGCGGTGTATTCATTCGGATCTTCAGGATCGGCTCCTTCGTATTCGCCTTTTCCCTCTGTTAATTTTGTGTGAAGGACCTCAAAGGCATCAGAAATATATTTGAGGAAGATTAAGCCAAGGGCCACATGCTTGTACTCAGCGGCATCCATGTTCTTCCGGAGTTTATCCGCCGATTGCCATAGCGTCGCTTCGATGGACTCCTGCTTTTTATTCTTTTTGTTTGCTTGTTTTCCTTTGGGCATCATATATCCATTAAGCGGTTCAGTTTTAACGACAGATCAGAGAAGTATCAAAATGATCAATTAAAATCCAGTTCATGAGGCAAAAACGATATAGGCAGCAATAAAAAAACAACATATCCCTAATAAAGTCAATGGAAAAAGATTGAAATCTGTGGAGGGAATTTTTATTCTAACTATGTTATAGCGCCCGGGTTGCCGGGCGCTTTTGAGTTCATGTTAATAAACAGATCATGCCGGCAATTCGGGACCCAGCACAACCTCCAGGAAGTTAAAAGGCTTGGTCGCCTTTGTAACCTTCAATGGGCCATGCTTAAGATTTGGCGGCACCCAGACCAGGGCCGACTTATTGAAGGCATGTCTCTCCTTTTCCTCGCCCATGCACAGCTCCACATCTGCACCGAGGACGCTGGCGTCGTCCTCATCCATACCCAGGAAAATAATAAACGTTGCATATTCATGTGTCTGTGTGTCGAAGATTGAATAGGGCGCCCCTTCGGGATTGTATCTGATTATTCGTGTCAGCGGCGCGGAGGCTATCTTTGTGCTATCCGTACAGGCCAGCATCTTACCGCCTTTAGGATCTTTCACATCTTTTCCAACGCCCGACAACATGTATTTATCAAATATATATCCGCTTATCTTTGCCTTTGCCAGTTCCTCTTTGCTTAACACCTCTGTGGACTGGTCATTGTCTCCCCACCATGTCCTTCCTACCATAAGGTTTACAAATGTCATATTTTTTCTGATATTACTGACATGCCACGGGCAATGTGGCAAACCGGCGGGCAGATAGACCGCTGTAGTCTTATTGAATGCGTACCTTTCTCTCCATCTTCCCTTTCCCAGGTATATCTCCGCGTCCGCGCCCAGGTCCATGGGGTCATCCGGATCATTGCCCAAGTGGATAAGGTATTCAGGCGCATCATGCCTCTCCCATGAGTCGTGTCCGGTCATGGAGCCTTTGGCAGGCATCCTCCCGATAAGTGCCATGGAGTCGCATCCCGGTATCGCGTTGCCCAGTGTGGCCACAACAGGGATGCTGCCGCGTTCGTTGGGCCCGCTTTTTTGAGAAAGCACAATGTATTTGCCGTATTTTGTACCGTCATCTTTTGCCTGGGCAGATGCAGTGCCCCCTCCTCCAGGCGAAGTTCCACCCTGTCCCTGGGACGGCCCTCCCTGATGCGATCCCTCGGCGGCAAAAACCAGGTCCGATTGATTTGCAATTATACCTGCGCCTAATGCCATTGAACTTAATGATATAAACCTTCTTCTCCCAATATTGTCGCTAAAAATCTTCATCACCCTTCCTCCTTTAAATTACATTATCCTATTTCGGAGCTGACTGTCCGGCAGGGGTCTCTCCCGGAGGACCGCCAGCCTGATCGCTTATCTGGGGTCCTAATGCGAACCGGGGCGTCCACTTGATATAGCTGATCTTCCATTCCCCGATTTCTCTCTTGTACTCACAGTCATATATGCCCTGAAGCACCTGAACAGCCTCCTTTTCTTTATCAGGCTGGGTAATGAAATATATCACCCAGTTGGATTTGGCGGTATCGCCGTCAACAGTTACAAGAGGGTGAAGGGTCATATTGGCCTCACTGCCTGTGTGTTTATCCGATTTCGCCACCTGATTCATAAAGATATCCCGTATTTTCTCCTTTCCTGTTGTGGGCTCCTGGCCCATCATGACAGCCAGGACCGCGTCCTCGGCAAAGCACTCGACAATATCATCCCACTCGCCGTAAGTAAGATCGTTGACATACCTGATGTGCAGCTGTTTAATAGCCTCCACATCCTTCATGGTCTGGACCTCCTTCTTAAGGTCTTCTATGGCTTGCAGCATCTCCCGGTTCTGTGCTGTATTGTCTGTGCATCCCGAAAAAAAAGCACACCCTGCAACAAGGATCATTATACAAAAAGCTGAATATCCGATTATTCCTTTCATGTTTCACCTCCTGATAAGATTAGGGCTATCCCTTATTATCTGTATGAGTTATTATATTAAAATATTATAAATACAATAAGGTATAAACCAAAACGGCCCGTTCAGCGACCGTACCCTGCAAAAGTATCATTTTAAATTGTTTTGCAGGGTTCAATCACCGAACGGACCTTGGCATATCATGTTTAAGTTATATCGCTTAACCTGATCAACTATCAATATACGGCCCCGGGAAGTTCCGGCCCCGCAACTATCTCCAGAAAATTGAAGGGCTTGCTTGCATTTGTTACTCTAATAGGACCATGAACCGTATTGGCCGGGACATAAACTAATGCGGACTTATTAAGTGTGTGTTTTTCCTTCTCCGGGCCCATGCACAGCTCGATCTCAGCTCCGAGGTCGGTGCAGTCCTTTAAATCCGTGCTGTGGAAAAGAAAGAGCGTGCCATATTCGTGTGTCTGGCTATCGATAATCGTATAGGGCGCTTCCTTGGGATTGTACCTTATTATACGCGTCAGGGCGCCTCCTGCTATCTTTGTGCAATCGGTATAGGCGATCCATTTGCCGCCCTTGGGATCCTTCATCTCCTTCGGGACGCCTGACAATAGGTATTTATCGAATATGTAATTGCTCGTCTTTGCCTTTGACTTTTCCGCCTCGCTCAATCCCTCAACCTCAGGCATTCCACCCTGAGCGCCTCCGGGCGCCCCTCCCTGTGCGTCAGGAGGAGGACCGCCGCCTCCGGTCTTACCCGACCCTATGCGGACATTCACCCAGGTCATCTCTGTACGGATCTTTTTAATCTTCCACGGGCAATGCCACATCCCGTTTGGCAGATAAACCGCTGTGGATTTGTTAATTGCATACCTCTCCAGCCATTTGCCCTTGCCCATGAAAAAATCCACATCCGCGCCCAGGTCCAAGGGATCATCAGGATCATTTCCAAGATGAATAAGGTACTCTATTTCATTGTCATGCTTCTCCGGCGCGTCGTGGCCGGGCATAGGTCCTGGGGGTGGCATTCTGCCGCTGATAAGCGTCGAAAAGCCAGGTAAGTCGGGGACCGCTGGGAACATTTGTATGCCGCGGTCTGTAGGTTCACTATTTACGGCATATGTTATGTATCTGCCGTATTTTGTCCCGTCGGACTTTGCACCTTGCGCGTCCTGTGACGGTACATTTGCTGCAAAAACGAGATCTGAGGGCCTTGCAAGCATACCGGCCCCTATCGCCAGCGAACCGGCAGCAATAAACTGCCTCCTTCCCATATTTCTCTTCAGCAAATCCATGTCCTTCCCTCCTTCTATTATTTATTATCTCTTTTCCACCTGATCCGTAAGGAACCAGAACCCGTTTCCTATATATTCCTTTGCGCTGTCTCCGGCCTTTTCCACCTTGACAAAGACAAGATGCTCATATGCGCCCATCACCTCATCTGGGTACTCATGCTGCGCCACGGTCCCCTCTGCATCGGCAAACCTGAATCCCGGCGGTTTAGGCCAACCCTCCTGGTCCTTTATCCTTACCTTGTCTCCTATATTAAATTTTGCCATATTATTTCTCCTTGTGATTACTATGTTTAAGAAGGATCTCCGACATAACCGGTACTCAATCAGCCTTTAATAACTGATTTCCCTCGTTACATCAGGAGGATAGGGTTCTGTCCTGGACAGCAGGGCTACGGTGGCCAACGCCGCATCAACAATAAAACCCCTCATGTCCTGCTGCCACAGGGCAATATCAACCAGGTATTCATCGTTCTGCCGGTACTTCCTTGTTATCTTGCCCATGGCATAGGATGCATCGCCGTTGACAGTGCGGTACACGTGCCGCCAGCTGAACTTCCTCACAAAGGCGTCATCCCCTATCCAGTTTGTCAGACAGGCAAGCATTGAATGTACCGACATCCTTCCCCACAGAAAGGCCCCTGGCTCGCCTTCCATGCGGGCAGAAATGTCATCCGCATGCCTCCCCGCGCCCTTGTAGTAAGACCCCTCATAATACACGTATTCGCTTACAATCGTCCCTTCCTTTTCCAGCAGCTTGTGCAGCACATCTTGCTGCGCCCCTGCGCCCCCTGGACCTCCGCCCGGCATCCCTCCGCCTGAGGATGCATAGATGTCCGCAATATTGGTCGGCCCGATTACCACCGTATCCGTCGTGTCCCCCACATTGACATCCTCCCAGTACCTGATGTCCGCCCCGCGCACCTTCTCCTTACGCGCCAGTCTGTCGAGATGCACTATTTCCTCTTTTGTAAACCCGTACCGGTTCAATATAAATGTTGTCCCCGGCGCCCCCTTAGGAAACCAGTAACGGACGGTCTGGTTCTTGTATGTGCTTACTACCTCCGCACGCTGGTTGATGTAGTCGCAGTCGCATTCCACATTAACAACACCGCGCACGCCTTCGAAATCCGGATGCCCCAATTCAATCAGTTTCGGCTCCCTGTTCCATACCCTCAAGGTATCGCCTACGCGTATGGGCCTTAAGAATTCATAGTCCTCGCCCGGCCACAACTGGCGCTCAAAACCGCATTCGGCACTCTTATAGGCGTCCGTAGTCAGATTGCTCGTCCCGGGAATCAGGCCTTCAAGATCGGGAAATGCAATAAGCCCACCCCACCTGGTGTTTGCCGCGTAGCTCTCATTGACCCAGAATGGGTTGTAAGTAACATAACCGGAAGCAAGGTTTATCAAGGCATCTTTGGTAACCGTAGATGACCTCGCCATGCCGGGCATCCCCCCCGACGATACCCTGCCCCATCCGACCGCCTTTTTTGCAGCAGCCCTGAATCCTTCAACCATCCTGTCCATTGCCCTGTTGTAAACGTCCCCGGCAACCGCTGCCTTGGCTGAGGCTAGAGAGACAAGTTTACTCATCCTCAGAAACAAGGGAGCGGCAATAGCCATGGAACTGATCTTCAAAAAGTTGCGTCTGCCTGGATTATTTTTGACTTGAACCATGTTCACCCTCCTTTTAATGATTGTTTTTTAAGATTACGTTAACCACTGCAATGGTTTGTTTTATAAAGATGATGCGCCTGAAATTAAAAATTAAACCGGAAGAATGCTTAGATGCTTGAAACGCCCTTTTTATGAACGCTAGAGGGTTAATCAATGTGAAAACGAAAACCGTTATTTTGGTATATATGCCGATAACAAATTTATTAAAACTATCCGGATGTTGTCAAGTTTTTTATATCACCCGAAACAGCCCGAATTCATTACATAGGCCTGCTTATTCTTTGAATTGACATATCTTCATCATTTTCCTATACTGCAAGACTTAGTTAATTATTAGAAGTCTTTTCCCCGTTTTCGGTTAAAGACGCCTTATCAAAAAGGATTATCTTTAAAAGCAAAACAAGTTAAAAAGGAGGTCGCAGCATAATGCAGACACAAACAGTCAATTTAAGCCCAGACGAAATGCCCCGTCAGTGGTACAACATTCTGGCGGACATCAAGTTGAATCCCCCCCTCGGTCCCGATGGAAAACCCGTCAGCCCGGACGCACTCGCCCCGGTATTCCCGATGAATCTTATTGAACAGGAGGTCAGCACTGAGAGATGGATAACCATCCCGGAAGATGTGCTTAAGGTCTTCAGCATATGGCGGCCTACTCCTCTTACACGCGCAGTGGCCCTTGAAAAGGCCCTTGGAACGCCAGCACATATCTATTTCAAGAACGAAAGCGTAAGCCCTCCGG
>JAFGIC010000431.1 GCA_016929815.1 Deltaproteobacteria bacterium | reverse complement strand
TGCTTGCCATGATAGGGGCATGGATGGGCTGGCGATCACTGCCCCTTATCATATTGATATCATCTCTTACGGGCAGCATTATCGGCGCAGCAGCGCTTGTTCTTGCCGGGAAAGGCCTCAGAACCAGGATACCTTTCGGACCTTTCCTTGTGATAGGCGCGCTCATATATCTCTTGTTCGGCGCCGGTATAGAATCTTTTTATTTTAACTTATTCATGTAACACCCTTCGGCGTGCAGGAGAAAGTGTGAGGCCTTCATTTTCCGGATTAAGGACAGGGATTCTGGCGCAGGTTCTGTTTCTCATTATTGCGGCTATGCTTCTTGTAAACCTTGTCATGCTCAGCCTATCGCAGAGGAGCCTCATCCAGTCCAAGACCGACGCCGGGAAAATCCTTGTTCAATCACTTTCCCTGAACCTCGGACGGATTATTGAAGCCTCAGACAAACCTCTAAATATTATTTTACAAAACAGTGAATTCAAAAAAGACATCGAGTCTTTATTATCGACCGGAGGTTTTCAGGACTTTGTTATTCTTGACATTAATGGAAACCCCTTCCTTTCCACAGACCTTCCTGCTGAGGACAATAAAAACCTGTCGAGTCTTGCCATGATTTCCATGCAGGGAAACGGGATCTCGGTCAACTACAGGGGCAGTGCATGGGGGGTCTTCTGGCTCAGCAAAAAGGATATTATTGTTTCCGGCCCTCTGGTTTACCGAGGAAGACGTATCGGCGGAGCGGCAATCACTTCTTCCCTCGATTCAATCTACAAATCACTGAGAGAAGCCGAAAAATTGGTCATCTTCTATATCATCCTGGATGCCATAATACTTGCGCTCGTGGGTATCTATCTGTTATCCAGGCTGGTAGTCAATCCGATATATCGTCTTCTGAAGATGACGGAAAAATACAGGGACGAAGATGTGCTTTCGCCTGTAACTGAATACTCAGGAAACGAAATCGGCAACCTGTCGCGATCGCTGTCCTCCATGCTGCAGAGGTTGGATGAAAACAAGAAGGAGCTGAAAAATAATATCAGTTCCCTGGAAAAGGCCAACCTCGATCTTAAACAGGCACAGGATGAGATAATACGTTCGGAAAAATTTGCATCTGTCGGAAGGCTGGCTGCAGGCATTGCCCACGAGATAGGAAATCCCCTTGGAATTATTCTAGGCTATCTGGAACTTATCAGAAAAGGCGATTTAACTGAGGATGAAAAATTGGATTTCCTGAATCGCGTCGAATCAGAGATAACCCGCATCAACGTAATTATCAGGCAGCTTCTTGACTTTTCAAGACCATCCTCGGGAAATAACGAAGAAAACAGCATCCATGATATCATCACTGATACCGTGAACATGATGAAGCCCCACCCGCTGCTGGATGGGATCAGCTTCCGGCTGGATCTTAAGGCGGAAAGAGACACTGTCTTTGCTGATTCAAATCAGTTGCAGCAGGTATTTCTGAATATTATTATGAATGCGGCCGATGTCCTTAAAGATAAGACCGATAGACAGGATGACGCCTTGGATAATATCCTGATTATGACCGACAATAAAGACAACTCTATCGAGATAAGATTCATTGACAATGGCCCTGGAATCGATGAGGAAACGATTCAGCATATCTTTGACCCTTTTTATACGACCAAGGATCCCGGCAAGGGGACAGGTCTGGGACTGTCCGTATCCTATATGATTATAGAGTCCCATGGAGGAACTATACGCGCCGAAAGCGTGAAAGGCAAAGGCGCATCTATTATCATTAATCTTCCCGTGCAAGTGAGCCATACACAAGGAGATGTTTAATGACGGATTCAGGAAAACATATATTGATTGTTGACGATGAGAAAAACATGCGTCATATGCTCCAGATAATGCTCAGCAAAGAGGGCTACCTTGCTGAAACAGCCGCAGACGGCATCGAGGGCCTTGCCAGGATGGATGAAATGGATTTTGATTTCATCCTGTGTGATATAAAGATGCCCCGTATGGACGGTCTGGCCTTTCTGAAGGAGGCAAGGGAAAGACATCCGGAAAAGACTTTTATAATGATGTCCGCCTACGGCACCATCGACACTGCAATCGAGGCGATGAAACTGGGCGCCTATGACTATATTGCAAAACCCTTCAAATCCGATGAGGCCCTGCTTACGCTTAAAAAGGCCGAAGAGCGGGAAAGGCTCAAGGAGGAAAACACAAGGCTTCAGGACAGAATAAACAGGATAGAACAGAAATACAGCTTCGGAAATATAATTGCCCGCAGCGAGGCCATGGCCAGGGTATTTGAACTTGTTGACAGGGTTGCCGATCATAAGACTACCGTGCTTATAACCGGTGAAAGCGGGACAGGCAAGGAACTTATTGCAAAGGCCATACATGCAAAGAGTTCGAGATCGGAGAGGGCCATGATATCTATCAACTGCGGCGGCATCCCCGGGACCCTGCTTGAAAGCGAGATGTTCGGATATAAAAAAGGGGCCTTCACCGACGCGTCCAAAGACAAGCCCGGCCTGTTTGAAGAGGCGGACAGGAGCACCATATTCCTTGATGAGATAGGTGAACTGCCGCTGCAACTGCAGGTAAAGCTCCTGCGCGTTCTCCAGGAGGAGGAGATCACTCCACTGGGCGCGACTGTGCCAAGAAAAATAAACGCGAGGGTGGTAGCGGCCACTTCAAGGGACCTGAAAAAGGAAGTGGAACAGGGGAGGTTCCGGGAAGACCTATTCTACAGGATAAATGTAATGACCATAGATCTCCCCCCTCTAAGGGAAAGACGCGGAGACATCCCTCTCCTGACCGGCCATTTCATCGAGACCTTCAACAAAAAGCTGGGTAAAAATATTGAGGGGCTTACTTCAAGCGCTATGGCCTTTCTCCTTGCCCATAGCTGGTCAGGCAATATCAGGGAACTGGAGAATGTGATTGAAAGGGCCATAATCCTGGCAGGAAATAACCTCATCACCCCTTCTGAACTTCCATCTTCAATAACCTCAAAAAAGGAGTTGATGCCGTCTGAGGGACAGGGTCGCAGCCTGTCAATAAAAAAGGAGACCAGGCGTCTTGAGACCGAACTGATCCGAAAGGCCCTGGATCTCACCGGTGGAAACCGCTCAAACGCGGCCAAAATACTGGAGATCAGCCGCCCGATACTTATATCCAAGATAAAGGAATACGGTCTGGAGTGAAGTCGATGCCCCTGATGAACCGTCCTGCGGTCTATCCCCAAAGCTCAGGTCCTTCGGCCTTTTCCTGCTTCTTGATCGATTTTATCCAGAACTTTTTCTCTTCCTTAACTATATTCGGCATTGCATTCTTTCCGATCATGCGCATAAGCACCGAATAATCAACGGATGAAAAACGGATTACCCTGCCCCGGTCGCCGCCCAGATTGGAACTTACAAGCCGTATCCCTTCATTTTTTAGAAAATCCAGTATGAAACGGCTGTTTACTTCTCCGACACAGAAAAAATTTTCAGAAGCGGTGATGCCAAGCAATGAGCTGCCTCCGAAGGCCTTAGCGCGAAGATTTTCGCGTCTCGCGCCCATCTTGAGCATATCATTGATGACCAGTTCCATTGCGTTAACTCCGTAACGTCCTGCATCGGTAAGATAATATTTCATATCTCTGGCATACCTTTTATTGCTCAGAAGAAAATGATTCATACCCACAATCCCGGCAAGAGGATCATATATGCATGCCGAGACACATGAGCCAAGTATTGTGGATATAATTACTTGATCCCCGGAGGCATAATATTCCCCCGGGTTTATCGAGACATGCTTTATGTTATTCCTGGTTGTTATATACATTAATATTTTCACCGCGGTAATTAACGGGCGTCTTCCCTCTTTTTCTTTGAATTGATCTGCGCCTCTATAAATAAAACTCTTCGTGTAAAATAATACCAAAATTGGAAAAAATATACATATAATTTACTAAATTTCTACAC
>JAFGIC010000430.1 GCA_016929815.1 Deltaproteobacteria bacterium | reverse complement strand
GCCCTTTGTTGCAAGGTTGCCGGGTCAGATCCCGGCTGGCCAGGTCTGCAGCGGGATAGCTGCCACTATCGATATGCTGCCGACCCTGGCCAACCTCGCAGGCGCCAAGCTTTCGTCCAAGCCCCTTGACGGAGTGGATATCTGGCCCCTGTTTACGGGCAAGCAAAAAGAGATTGAACGTGAGGCACTGCTGTACTGGCAGGGATGGAACCTGACTGCCGCGCGCCTGGGCAAGTGGAAGGTGCGTTTCATGCAAAGCTCCCTGGGAATGGGGGGCATGGGAGGAGGCATGCCTCCGGGGGGACAACAATCAGGCGGACAGGGCCAAGGCCAGCAGGGCGCAGGAGCGCAAGCCGGAGGTCAGCCGGGAGATGGGTCCGGCAGAGGCCAGCAGGGTGCGGGAACACCGGCAGGAGGGCAGCCTGGCGCTGGTCTTGGCCAGGGACAGCAGGCCAATCCGCCGGGCGGCGGACAGGCCATGGGTGGATCAGTCGATGAAACCGAGGTCATCCCATCGCTGTACAACCTGGAAGATGACCCGGACGAAAGTGAGAATGTCGCGAAGGCACATCCCGAGATCGTGGCACAGATCACTGCGCGCGTTGAAAAGCTTGTCCCCGGATTCCCTGAAAACGTTCAGACGGCATGGGCATCCATAAAATCCAAATGGTCCGAATCCGGTTCCGCTCAGGCGAAATGACAGGGAAGCCCCTTAATTCGATCCTTGTTAAGCCGGCAGGGCCTGACTGCAACCTCGACTGCGCATACTGTTTTTATTCCGGGAAATCCAGCCTCTTCCCCGGAAGTAAAAGCCACAGGATGACCGATGATATTCTGATGGAGATGATCAGGCAAATAATGGCCCAGGCAGACGATAAGGTAGGCATCGCATGGCAGGGAGGCGAACCCACACTGATGGGGCTGGGCTTTTTTCAGAAGGCAGTTGATCTGATGACCCGTTTCGGCAGGAACCATAACGTAGGAAACGGATTGCAGACCAATGGCCTTTTGATTGATAAAGACTGGGCAAGGTTTTTAAGGCAGTACAATTTTCTTGTCGGGCTCTCCATAGACGGACCCGAACATATCCATGATCATTACAGGAGAAGGAAGGACGGCAGCGGCACCTGGTCGATGGTCTGCGAAAGGGCAAAGCTGATGCTTGATCAAGGGGTGTCGGTAAACGCCGTGGGCGTTGTCACCGATTATGGGGCGGAATTTCCTGACGAGATATACGGGTTTTACAAGGGGATTGGCCTTAATTACATGCAGCTTATCCCCTGTGTTGAGACCGATCATCGGAACCCGGAAAGTCTCCTGTCCTTTTCCGTTTCAGCGGAAAGATACGGCCCTTTCCTGTGCAGGCTGTTTGATCTGTGGCTGGCTGATTTTGTGGACGGCTGCCAGACAACATCCATTCGGTTTTTTGATTCCATCCTGCACAGCTACGTGGGGTTGACACCGCCTGAATGTACTCTTCTCAAGGAATGCGGGAATTATCTGGTTATAGAACATAACGGCGATGTATATTCCTGCGATTTCTTTGTTGAACCCCGGTGGAGAGTGGGGAATATTAAAGACGGCCTGTTGCTGGACATGCTGAATTCCAAAAAACAGAAGGCCTTCGGGTCCATGAAAAAGAATCTGCCTGAGGAATGTATTGAATGCAGGTGGATTAATCATTGCCATGGCGGGTGCATAAAGGACCGCGCGAGGGACAAAGAGGGTTACAGCATGAATTATCTGTGCAAGGCATATAAGATGTTCTTCCAACATGCAGATGTGCGATTACAGGCCCTGGCAACAGAATGGAAAAATCGCCAGAAACCAGCCCGGCCGCTTGCCTCTGGGCGGCCGGTTTAATCGAAGATGAGACTTTTCAATCGGATATATTGTACTTTATCTTCAGTTTTTCCAGCACACCCAGATATTCCCTTTTATCGAACAGGCCCATATAATCGGTCATGTCATCACAGGTCGTTTTGATAAAGGGCCTGATATCTATGCCGTTGGTGTTAAGTTTGTTGTCATTTGCGCTATCGATTATCAACACAGAGTAAAAACCCGTAAGGATGCGCACCCCGGAATCTCTTCTTAAAAGATAGCTTTTCCCTCCAAGGCTGTTCATGAAAAAGGCTGCGTAATCGTACATAACCTCAAGGGAAGGCTGCTCTTTCATCCTTATGCCGTTATCATTTTCATACGTGTACCATACATAAAAGAGCTTCATTCCGAATTCAATGATATCCGATTCCTCTGTTAAGACATCCTTGACAAGGTAGACCCTTTCTTTTCCCAGGACCCTGAAAAAATGGGCGGTATTTTGAAGCAGGTTATACAGGTTTTCCGTCTCCCCGGAGGTGATAGGCACATTGGCTGACAGGTCGTTCTCCATGGCCAAATACTGATCGCAGGCGCTGCCGGTCAATTTGTTTTTTTTCACATAGCCCCTCTCGTCAATGTATGCAAAAAAGGCCATGACCAGTTGTTCTATCTCATCATATGTCAGGTTTTTTTGTTCAAGCGAAAGCCGGGAAGCCCCCTTTCCGAATATTTCTTCCAACCATTCCCTCGTGTTTTCTTTACCCTTCAGCTCATTTATCTCTTCTTCAAGGTTAGCGACCTCCCTTTCCAGGTTTTGGCTCTTTTCCTGCAATGCGGCCTGCTCCTGTTTTTTCGCTGTTTCAATCTTTCCCCTATAATACCCTGTTATAAGGCTGTAGCTTAAATAGGCGATAATAAGGATAAGCAATACAATGGCGGAATATTTTATTGTTTTTTCATAGGCCATGTCGTGTCTCCTTTCAAATGATAATATTTTAACCATGAAAAGGTGCATTAGTAAACCACAATCGTAATAGATTTAATAATGGTTTGTAACTTTATTGTGGAGTCGCCCGTAGTTATATGATAAAATTATTATTAATCTATCCGGTTATGCTTCCATCTGAGATCATGAGACTCATCTATTCTCTCTGCCGTTGACACCGATTTCACGCGGATCCTGTAAGACAGGCTTAATTATTTAAGACAATCCATTTTTTGGTGGAAGCCGGACATTAAAAATTAACCTTTAATCATGGAGGAGCGTTATGGCAATCATTACCATTTCCAGGGGAACATTCAGCGGAGGCAAGGCCCTGGCAGAGGCGCTTTCAAAAAGGCTTGGATATCCCTGTGTCAGCAGGGAAGAGGTTTTCAGTCTTGCTGTCAAAGAGTATGATATCCCGGAGGAAGAACTGATATCCGTAATAAACAGGCCGCCACCCTTCTGGGTCCAGGTTCCTTCCAAACGTATTGCCTTTTTAAAATGTGTTACATCCGTAATACTTGACCATGAAAAGGGAGGCAATCTGATATACCACGGCCACGCCGGTCATCTGCTGCTCTCAGATATCCCGCATCTGATAAGAATAAGGCTTATTGCGGATATGGCTTTCAGACTGAAGGCGGCAAAGGAGCTTCATAATATCGAAGGGGATGAGGCCGTTGCCTATATTGAAAAGACCGACAATGAACGTAACAAGTGGGCGCGCTTTTTCTACGGCATTGAACTTGGAGATCCTAATCTATATGACGCGGTATTCAATCTGCAGCGCAACACCATTGATGATGTTTGTGAACTGGTTGTCAGGATGACTGAATTTGAACAGCATAAGACTACAGAGGCCTCTTTAAAGGCATTATACGATTTCAAGCTTGCAAGCAGGGTATGGGCAAACATAGCAAAGGACAAGCACACAAGGTCGGCGCCTGTAAATGTTTTCGCCGATAACGGAACAGTATCCATAACGGGAAATGTCGGTTCGGAAAAGACCGTGGAGGCTGTTACACAGGTGGCGAGCCTGGTCAAAGGTGTAATGAAGGTTAATAATAATATAGGCATCGGCGGTGACTTGTACTGGTAGTTGAAAGAATCCATTCAGATTGCCGGGTGGAGGCATTATGATTCCATATTGAGGCTGCAAAACCGGAAATCATTAGTCGAATAATAAAGCCCGCTTATGTGGGCCTTATTATGGTCGGCTCATTTATTTCCCGGAGGCCTCTTTTATCTCCTCCAGTTCCTCCCACCTCGTATAGGCTGTCTTCAGCTCCTTCTC
>JAFGIC010000048.1 GCA_016929815.1 Deltaproteobacteria bacterium | reverse complement strand
CTCTCCCTTCCACCACTTCTGGTCCCAAAACTGAAAAAATCTTCAAAGATATCGCCAAAACTGGAAAAGATGTCATTAAAGCCGCTAAAACCGCTGAACCCGGTTCCGTTGAGACCTTCATGTCCGAACTGGTCATATATCTGTCTTTTATCCCTGTCCCTCAGGACCGCATATGCCTCAGCAGCCTCCTTAAAATTCTCTTCAGCCTCCTTGTCACCGGGATTCCTGTCCGGGTGATATTGCATGGCTAATTTTCTATAAGCACTTTTAATCTCTTCCTCTCCGGCATCGCGGTGGATATTCAGGGTTTCATAGTAATCTCTTTTATTCATCGTCAACTACCTTTGGATCCTCCTGCTCCTTCACATTATCACCTATATCATTTTTAGGCCCTGTCTCCTCAGGGAGGACATACCCCTCTTCTCCTTCCATTGGAACGAAATCGGCCTCTTTTGTCCCCTTAATAGTCCCGGCTGCGATCTCTCTCAGGGCAATGACAATGTCCCTGTTTTTTGAAACGATTGTTGGTTCATCGCCTTTTCGTAGCTGTCTTACGCGCTTTGATGCCATATGAATCAAAGCGAAACGGTTATTTACTTTTTTAAGGCAATCTTCTACTGTGATCCGTGCCATATTATTCTCCTTTTTAAGGCGTCTTGTATGATCCTGAGTTTAAATAAACTTTACTTTTTATCATTTATAATATTAAATGTAAAGGTTATTTAAATGCCAGATATGCATATTTATCGGGAGACCGCAGTATGCTTGCCAAAGTATTGAGCAGCGCTGTAATAGGAATCGATGCCTATATTGTTGAGGTAGAGGTCGATATTTCACAGGGGCTCCCATCTTTCTCCACTGTTGGGCTTCCCGAAGGGGCGGTTCGCGAGAGCAAAGAGAGGGTAAAGGCATCAATAAAGAATTCAGGATACCAGTTTCCTTCCGATAGGATAACGGTGAACCTGGCCCCTGCCGACATTAAAAAGGAGGGCTCCGCTTTTGATCTCCCTATGGCATTAGGCATCCTTGCCGCAACCGGCCTTATCTCAGGCAAGTCCTGTTCCGAATACCTGATACTTGGAGAACTTTCCCTTGACGGACTCATAAGACCGATAAAAGGCGCCCTTCCCACCGCCGTAATGGCAAAAGATATGGATCTGAAAGGCATATTCCTGCCAATGGAAAACGCTACAGAGGCCGCGGTAGTTGAAGGGATAAATATCTACCCGGTCAACAGTCTCTCACAGCTCGTCGAAATCCTTTCAGGACTTTCAAAGATAAGTCCTTTCCAGGTGGATTTCAACCGGTTATTTGAAAACCCCGAGTACCAGATCGATTTCAGCGATGTCCGTGGCCAGGAAAACGTTAAAAGGGCGATGGAGATTGCGGCGGCGGGTGGGCACAATATGATAATGATCGGACCGCCGGGCGCAGGAAAAACCATGTTGGCCAGAAGGCTTTGTACGATCCTGCCGGAACTTGGCTTTCAGGAGGCCCTGGAGACCTCCAAAGTATACAGTGTGATCGGCCTGATGCCTAAGGAGCTCGGTTTGATTAGCGCTCGTCCCTTCAGGGCTCCACACCATACGATATCGGACGCTGGTCTGATTGGCGGGGGACAGAACCCCAAGCCCGGAGAGGTAAGCCTTGCCCACAACGGTGTACTTTTTCTGGATGAGGTGCCTGAGTTCAAGAAAAACGTCCTTGAGGTATTACGGCAGCCCATGGAAGACGGTTCTGTTACCATAGCCCGGGCCAACTCAACAGTCACCTATCCGGCCAATTTTATGCTTGTGGCGGCCATGAATCCCTGTCCCTGCGGTTTTTTAGGCGACCCCAAGCGTGAGTGCAATTGTTCATTCCTTCAGATCCAACGCTATAGATCAAAGGTCTCAGGACCTTTAATGGACAGGATAGATCTTCACATGGAGGTCCCGCCGGTAGAGTACAAGGACCTTGCCACAAAGAAGCCGGGGAGGTCGTCCGGGGATATCCTTAAAAGGGTAAAACGGGCGAGGGAGGTACAGAGGGAACGTTTTCAAAGGATGAAGATACACACAAACTCCGACATGAACAGCAGGCAGATCAGGCGTTTCTGCGAGGTGGACGCGGATTCGGACAGCCTTCTTGAAAGGGCCATGGAAAAGCTGGGGCTGAGCGCCAGGGCCCATTCAAGGATACTCAAGATTGCAAGGACGATTGCCGACCTGGAGGGGAGGGCGGATATCAAGGCCGATCATATTGCTGAGGCGCTCCAGTACCGGAGCCTGGACAGGAGGATGTTGAGGTGAAATTGCCTCTGTTTTCTGCTATAGTGTTTTATATCCCCAAAATAAGTATACTTGTAAAAAGGAGTAAATATGTTAACTGAATATATCCATGCCGCTTTAAAAAAAGCGAACTATAAAAAGCTTGAGGATGATTCTTGGTTTGCCGAGATTCCAGGTTTTCAGGGTATATGGGCGAATGGACAAACAGTTGAAGAATGTCGGCAAGATCTTAGTGAAGTAATAGAAGAATGGCTGAT
>JAFGIC010000429.1 GCA_016929815.1 Deltaproteobacteria bacterium | reverse complement strand
CTCATTATGCCCTTGCGGAAATGGAAAAAATCGGACTATTACAATCCATCATTACGCAAAATATAGCCAATTTGCATCAAATCGCAGGGAGCAAGAAAGTACATGAGTTCCATGGCAACTCACGATATTTGATATGCGAAACTTGTCATAAATGTTTTCCGGCAAAGGGTATGGATTTATCTTCCTTGCCGCCGAGATGTCCGAATTGTAAAACAGTTCTTAAACCGGACTTTGTTTTTTTTGGCGAGCCCATTCCTGAACCTGCCAATACAGATTCCTTTTCAGAAGCTGTTGAAGCCGACTTATTTATTCTTATCGGCACAAGCGGTGAAATAATGCCCGCGTCTTTAATACCTTATGAATCAGATAAAAATGGAAGTAAAATAATTGAAATAAATACCAAACCGTCTAATTATACCCATACCATTACAGATATTTTTCTTCAGGGTAAAGCTACCGAAGTCATGAAAGAAATATTATTGCTGTTAAAATTTGTAGAAAAGAAGTAAAATCAAAAAAATATTTAAACAGTTGTTCGAACAGCATGTTTTACAGAAAATTTAAGCTGAATTTTTCGATAACGTTTATTGTCAATGCAGGATGATAGGAGAATATGCTGAAGGTTAAAGGCGTTAGGCCAAGCGTCTCACGCCCTGAGCCGGATGACAAGAGCGATGCGGGTCATGATTTGATCTGCCTTCGGCATTTCGTGAATAACATCTGAATGTTCATAAAAGGGAGTTGACATGGAAGGTTATTATATCGGAGTTGATGCCGGTTCGGTAAGTGTGAATGCAATGGTTTTGAACGATAAGGGAGAACCTGTCTTCGAGTATCCTTATACCAGACATTTCGGCGCAGCAGAGTCCCGTGTCCATGAAATCTTGAGCCATCTTTATGATCGTTTCGGCTTTGAGAATATCAAGGCCGTCGGATACACCGGAAATTACGGAAGAATTATCAGCGAACGGCTGGGAGGATTCTACGAGTTCGAATCGATTGCTCAGATCCTAGGCTCCGTATATCTCCTGCCGGGTGTGCAATCCATCATCAGCATGGGAGGTCAGGATACCGCCCTCTACATATTAAGCCACCATGGCGGCAGGTGGAAACTCGATGATTTCAACACCAACACCCCATGCGCCTCCGGCACCGGTTCCTTTATCGACCAGCAGGCAGAGCGATTGGCCTCGTCAATATACGGAAAGGATTTCGACGCATCAGAGGCTCACATTAACAGGATACTAAAAGATTTTATCTCCCTTGGGCTTAAGAGCAAGAGTCCTGCGCGAGTAGCATGCCGATGCACCGTATTCACCAAGTCGGATATGATTCACCTTCAAAACAAGGGCGAAAAACTTGAAGACATCATTGCCGGCCTTCACGAGGGGAATGCATCGAATTATCTCAGCACCATCGTCTCGAATCGCAAGCTTTTATCACCTATCATGTTTATAGGCGGACTCACCCTGAACGAACTCCAGGTAATGGCATTCAAAAAGCATTTCCCGGACCTGGTTGTCCCCATGTATTCTACCTCTATCGGTTCTCTTGGGGTGGCGCTCCAGGTCAGAGAACAGGGTTTTGCCGGCAAGTCCTCATTAGAAGAACTGAAAGCAATTACCAAAAAGGGCGCCTTCTCGTTCCCGTCCGCACCAAGGCTGGCCCTCGAGAAAACAGCGTTTCCACAGGACAATGCAATAAAGCCATTGCCCGCCCGAAGTATAAAGCTGCCGGTATTCTTAGGAATTGACATAGGCTCGACTACCATAAAATATGCCTTGATCGATCAAAACAGGGAAATTATCGACAAGGAATACCGGCAGACCATGGGAAAACCTGTCGAGGGGACACAAACCCTCTTGAAGGTGCTCAAGGAAAGGCAAGGTGATTCTATTGAAATACGAGGGGTGGCGACAACCGGATCGGGTAGAATAGTAGTAGGTGACTTCATTAACGCAGACCTGATTATCGATGAAATTACCGCCCATGCCCGGGGAGCAGTAGAGATTGATCCTTTGATCGACACCATTTTCGAGATAGGCGGTCAGGACAGCAAATACATCTCTATCTCAAACACCCACCCCCTTGACTTCGACATGAATAAGGTATGCGCGGCCGGAACAGGGAGCTTTCTTCATGAGCTTGCAAACAAGAACGGTATCAACATTGTTGAGGAGTTCCAGCAGATAGCCTTATCATCCGATAGCCCGATCAAATTGACCGAACGCTGCACCGTATTCATGGAATCGGATCTTGTCTCCTATGCGCAGAAAGGGGCCGAGAAAAAAGATCTTATTGCCGGCCTCTGCTACGCGATTGTCTTCAACTATTTGCACAGGGTGGTAGGGAATAAAAAGATAGGCGAGAGGATCATGTTTTTGGGAGGTCCATCACTTAATAAGGCAATTGTTGCGGCCTTTGAGGCAGTGCTGGGCAAGGGCATATTGATCCCCAAGCACCGGGAGGTGCTCGGGGGATTCGGCGCTGCCGTCGCTGTTCAGGAAAAAATGGCCAACGAAGGCAAGACTGCATCCTCATTCAGGGATATCGATGAGGCGATTCATGACACACTGCAATTCAAAGAAGCCGTATGCCATGCAGACCCCAACTGCCACAACGAGTGCAAACTTAAGATCTACAACTTCGGCGGAAGAAAAAGCATATGGGGAGGGGAGTGCGGAAGGTATGAGGTGAGAGACCAGTACGGTGAGAAAAAGGTGGATTACTTTAAAATGCGGGATACCATCTGGGAGACCCACCTTGAGGGCCTTTACCATGATTTGGGCGATCTGAAACGGGACGTCACGGAGGACAACAGGGCTGTTTTTGAGATCGACGGCAGGCCCACCGTGGGTATGCAGAGGGCGCTGTACAATCATCAATTCGCCATTTTCTGGGCGGCTTTTTTCGATGCTCTGGGATATCGGGCAGTGCTGACCCAAAAGACCAATGACAGGATCTCAAAGATGGGTATTGAGTCAATGACTACAGAGACCTGCTTTCCGGTGAAGGTCTCCCATGGACATGTTATAGATCTCCTCGGAAAGACGAGGCACCTGTTCCTTCCCACTATTATCGATACCCCCTCCGAGTCGAGAAAGGGGAATTACTATTACTGTCCCCTGGTTCAAGGGAATCAATTTATGATCAAGACGGCATTGGGCCTTAAGGAAGATGAAATCTTAAACCCCACTGTACACTTGAACTATAGCCCTGATCTGATCAGCATTGAATTGCATTCCGGCATGGGTATGAGACTGGGTAAGAGCCTGCGCCGGATCAGGGAGGCGGTTGATATCGCCTTCGCCAGGTACTATGCGTTTGAAAATGAGCTTTTTGCTCATGGGAAGAGGGCTATCGCATCACTTGGCCCGAAGGAACCCCTGGTCCTGGTGACAGGGAGACCCTATAACCTTTTTGATGAAAAACTCAATCTGAGGCTTGGGGAAAATCTGGCAAAAATCGGCTTAACAGCCCTTCCCATGGACTTTGTTAACCTCAAGGACATAGATATATCCGATTTTCCGAATATGTACTGGGGTTCGGGTTACCAGATACTGCAAGCGGCCAAGCTTATCAAAATTACGCCCAATTTCTTCGGGCTTCATCTCACCAATTTCAGCTGCGGCCAGGATTCCTTTAACGAGCACTTCTATAAATACATCATGGAAGACAAACCCTACCTCATCCTGGAGCTGGATGAACACAGCGCTGTTGCAGGGGCGCTGACCCGTCTTGAGGCATTCAAGAACGTGATAGCCTCAATGCAGAAAATGGAATCCATGGGATATGAAGCCAAACCGATTACCGCAATGGGGAAATAAGATATGGAGAAGATCACTCAATTAGATACTTTCAGGGTTATGGCCGAGCGCGTCGGTCGATTCTCTGCTCAAGGAAAGAGGTTCCTTATCCCTGAGATGAACCCAATGAACAGCCACCTTTTGGCCGGGGTATTTCAGAGCTATGGCACCCCGGCAGAGGTCATGGAGACCTATACGGGGCTGGACATAGGGAAAAAATATACCTCGGGCAAGGAGTGTTTTCCCTGCGTGGTAACACTGGGGGATATTCTCTATTTTATGGAAAAGGAGAAAGAGCGACTCGGAGAAAATTTTCATCCTGAGAACTATATGTATTTTATGCCCGAGACGGATGGCCCTTGCCGATTCGGGATGTACAATAAATTGCACCGGATAATCCTCGACTCCTTGCCGGGCCTTGACAAGGTGCAGATTACCTCGCTTAACTCCGAAGACGCCTATGATCTCCAGGGACTGGTCCCGACGGACAAGGTGCAAGGCTTCAGGAAGGCCGGGTTTCTCTCTGTTGTCGTAGGTGATATACTGGACAGGCTGCTGTGGAGGATACGGCCCTATGAGAAATCCCAGGGAATAACCGATGCCTTTATCATGGATGCAAGGAATCGCATGTCCAAATCCTTTGCAAAACACTCATCCACAGGCAATACCGGATCTATAATGAGCGATCTTGAGGAAATAGTGAAGCAGGCAAAGGATCTCATGGATCCGGCTATTCCACGAAAACCGCTTATAGGCGTAGTAGGCGAGATCTACGTGCGAACGCATGTGAGATCCAACCAGGATACCATAAGGGTGCTTGAGAAATACGGCGCAGAGGCAGTAAACGCCTCTATCGGGGAGTGGATAAACTACACCACCTATGATCAGGTACGGGAGGCCAAGGTTGCCCTCGGCTTGCACCTCAAGACCCGTCAGTTCAAGGAGATAAAAAAAGATCTTCGAAAATATCTGAAATTCAGCCTGACCTTGCTCTACCAATACATGCAGCAGAGAAAGGTTTACCGGATGGTACGGAACTACATCGATATCATAAAAGACCATAAGATAGGTAGCCTGGATAGGATGCTTAAAAAAAACAATGCCTTCTCCTTTGAGGTGGGTACCGAAGCCTGCTTGAGTATCTCATCTGCCCTGGTTCTAGCCCGTCATGGATATAACGGGGTCGTAAACATATTCCCCTTTACCTGTATGCCGAGCAATCTCACAGCCTCCATTGCAAAGCCGTTGATGAGGAAGCTGAATGTACCCTATATTGATGTCTCCTACGATGGTTCCTCACAGCCGGGCAGGGAAGCTGCACTACGCACCTTTATGTATCAGGCTTCTCAACACTTTAAGACACATGGCAGGCATAAATAAATGTAAATGGGACACTGTTAGGTTATAAAGTTAAATGATATTCAACCCCCTTTTCCTCAACTATCTTCTGCCCACGGATTACAGACCCGCTTATCGCTGCAACTGATATGCCCATTTTTCCGGAAAGCATCGTCATGGATACTCCCATCTCTTTCACTGCTCAATAATAACATTACACGCTGAGGGCTTCCACTATATGATGAAGGGCTTGATAGTTCTATTAGTGATTTT
>JAFGIC010000428.1 GCA_016929815.1 Deltaproteobacteria bacterium | reverse complement strand
GGACCCCAAGGTTGAGGCCATAACCGAGGCCCTTCCGGGCGCCAACTGCGGCGGATGCGGCTATCCCGGATGCGGCGCCAATGCCGAGGCAATCGCCGCAGGCAAGAGCTCTCCCTCCTCATGTGTCGCCGGGGGCACTGAAGTCGCCATAGAAATAGCGCGCATCATGGGCGTCAGCGTGCAGGCAAAGGAGCCGGATGTTGCCAGGATGGGATGTTACTACGGGGTTCAGGACGCGGATTTGAAATATATATATGACGGTGTAGCTGATTGTCGTGCTGCCGCGATCCTTAACGGCGGGTCAAAGGAATGTCCCATAGGCTGCCTGGGCCTGGGCACCTGCGTGAATTCATGTCCGTTTAATGCCCTTTCCATGGGTCCGGAAAATCTGCCTGTCGTAAACCTTTCCCTCTGCACCGGGTGCGGGACATGCGAGCGCGTATGTCCAAAGCACATAATAACCCTTACATCCTATTCAAGGCGGATACAGCATGAATTTACGACAGACGAGTGTTCCGCGCCATGCCAGAGGGCATGTCCGGCAGGAATCGACATCCCTGCCTATATAAACAGGATTTCCAGGGGTCTGTACCTGGATGCAGTCCGCATAATAAAGGAGACAAACCCGTTTCCGCTCGTTTGCGGACGCATATGCATACGTCCCTGTGAATACGTTTGCCGCAGGAATCTGATAGATGAACCTGTAGCTATAAACAACCTGAAGAGGTTTGCCGCGGATTATGAAATGCGATCCGGAACAAGGGTTCATAATCCCAGGGCGCCTGAGACAGGCAAACGCATAGCTGTGGCAGGAGGGGGAGCGGAAGGATTGACTGCTGCCTATCTGCTTAACCGCCTGGGTCACGATTCCGTGGTCTATGAATCAACCTCGCAGCTGGGAGGGCTTTTAAGGGCCGGTATCCAGCAGAACAGGCTTCCAAAGGCGGTTCTGGACTGGGAGATAGAAGGTATAATGGATGCCGGAGTGCAGGCAATATTGAATACCAGGGTGGGGATGGACGTCACCGTAGGTTCTTTGCTTAAGGATGGATTTGATGGGGTGTTCATATCCACAGGCGGATGGGATACATTCTTGAGAGAAAAGGGTGAATCAGATAGTTATCCGGTCAGCCCGATGCCCGGTGTAAGGCTGCTGATAGATTTTTTAGTAAAATCAAGGGCCGGAAAGATCCAGAATATCGGAAAACATATAGCGATTCTGGGAGGCGGCAGGGCGACACTGGAGGCGGCGTCGGCCTGCATAAAAGCCGGGGCAGAAGAGGTTTCGGTAATAGTAAGGTCATCCATAAATGATGCGTCATTTTCAGATGAGGAGATAAAAAACGCGGAAGGACAGGGTGTCACATTCCGTTTCTCAACCGTTATCACCGGGATGAAAGGCGAATCGGACAGACTGACACATATAGAGATTTTGACACCTGCCGATACTGGCGATACTGTTGAGAATTCAATTATCCCTGTGGATGCCGTGCTTGTAGGCGCGGGGAGGTTTCCTGAGATGATCTATGTGCCTGTAAAGGATGAGGAGGGAGAGACACAGGCGGAGGAAAAGATAAAGTGGAGAACCATTTACCCCTACGCGGGTCCATTTGCTGAGCAGGATGAGGGGATCTTCAGACCTGGTGAGGAGGGGAGCGATTACGAGGCGGTCGTAGAGGCTATAGGAGCGGGCAGAAGGGCCGCGGCCTCCATGCAGCGTTATATTGACGGTGAACCCGTCAAGACCCCTGCGAACATGATCAGAAAGGATACCTATGTACTGACACTGAATAAGCTGGAGCCTGTGCCTAAACTGACCAGGTCACGGATGCCCGAATCAGAGATGGAAAAACGGATTAATGACCCGGATCTTGAGATCTCGGCCGGTTATTCCGAGGAAGAGGCGGTAAAAGAGGCAAAGCGATGCATGAAGTGCGGCCTAATATGTTATCGAAGGTCTAAGGATTATTAAGGATGCGTGTCATGCGCGGACGGTACCTTTTCTGATATTCCTCCGACCTGTGTTGTCTTATCAGGAGATAGAAAACAATCCCCATTAACAAAAATCCCCCTGCCAGGGATGCTGATGTCTGATTGATATCCATGGCGTCAGCGAGCGCCTTTCCTGAAAAAGCCCCGGCAAGAAGCGCGATTACGGGCAAGAGATACACAAGAAATGATGCCTTGAGCAGAGTGCCCTCGGGTATTCTGATTTCAACAAGATCGCCTTCCTTTGCGCCTAGATCATTTATCAACTCAATAGTTGTGTCTTTATTGGAGATATCACATGTCTCTCTTGAGCTGCAATGGGCGCAGGCGGATGATTTCTGAATTTTTATGACTGCATATGTTTTTTTTATTTCCTGGACAGTGCCTAGTTCCGTGAGCATGGATGTGCCTCTTATGGTTAAACTTTAAGTTTAAAAGACTAATGATTTAAAGTGTCGTTGTCAATCTTCCTGTCTTGAAAAACACCGCAATATGATCTAATATTATTATTTGTAGGATGTCTTTTATTGGAGGATATTATGGGTATTTTAAAAAAAGGCAAGCGGTCAAGATTCCATGTGCCGGCACGCAGGGGATCGATAAGTATTATTCTGTTGGCGATTTTTATAATATTGTCAACAGCAGCAAATACATGGGGCCAGGAAGCCGGAGAGGCAAAAGAAGATGAGAAAAAGGGTACGATTATCAATCGTCATGGCACCAAAATAGGTTTAATTGACGAGGCCGGAAATATATGCAATATCTCCGGGACGGTGCTGGGTTCGGTGGACAAGGACGGAAACATCTTTAATGTCGGCAGGATAAATATTGGTAAAGTGACGGTAGAAGGCAAGGTAATGAACCAGTCAGGGACTGTCCTCGGTGCTGTAAATAATAGTGGTGAGATATTTAATGTCAGCGGCCTGAAGATGGGAGAGGTCAAGGGCGAGAATAATATTAAGATGACCGGAGGCGCGGCAAGGGTGATAGTCTTGAAATAATTGAAGATGTTCCATTAAATTGCCGATAGATGCAACAAGGATCACACAGACATCGGAGATATCCAAGAAACACCTTGACAGCATGACGGCATTTATGACAAAAGACTGTCCTTTGTTTTTTAAAAGCATGTTTTAGAAAGATTAGAAACGGGCTTATCGGCCCGTTTTTTAATAGATTGAGGATTTATTAATTTGGACAAACATCATAAAAGAGAAGTGGAAAGGCGCAGGAACTTCGGGATCATCAGTCACCCGGACGCCGGCAAGACCACATTGACTGAAAAACTCCTGCTTTTCGGAGGCGCCATTCAGCAGGCAGGTGCAGTAAAGGCAAGAAAGGCAGCCCGTTACGCTACAAGCGACTGGATGGCTATTGAACAGGAGCGGGGGATATCAGTTACCACTTCTGTTATGAAATTCAATTACAGGGGTTATGAAGTCAACCTTCTGGACACCCCTGGTCACCAGGACTTTTCCGAAGACACCTATCGTGTTTTAACGGCGGTTGACAGCGCACTGATGGTAATCGACAGCGGCAAGGGCGTTGAGACCCAGACAGAAAAACTGATGGAGGTTTGCCGGATGCGCAACACGCCTATCATGACATTTATCAATAAACTCGACCGCGAAGGTCTGCATCCACTTGAACTCATGTCGGACATAGAGGAAAAACTTCAGGTGGAGTGTGTGCCCCTCTCATGGCCTATCGGCATGGGAAAAGGCTTCAGGGGAGTTTATAACCTTTATATGAGGGAACTCCATCTCTTTACCCCGGGCCTGGATACAAGGACGCGGGAGGGCATAAGTATTAATGATCTTTCAGACGTCAGGCTTGATCAGTTGCTTGGATCCTCTGCAAAGGAGCTCAGGGCGGATGTTGAACTTTTGGACGGGGCTTCAAACCCCTTTGACATACAGCATTATCTCAAGGGCAACCAGACCCCTGTATTTTTCGGCAGCGCGATAAACAATTTCGGCGTAAAGGAACTCCTTGATGCATTTGTGGAACTGGCGCCTCCGCCTCTGCCTCGGCCTGCCGTGACAAGGACCGTATCGCCCCATGAGGATGATTTTTCGGGGTTTGTATTCAAGATTCAGGCTAACATGGATCCTGCGCATCACGACCGGATTGCCTTTTTAAGGGTCTGCTCAGGGAAATTTACCAGGGGAATGAAGGTGCGCCATCACAGGATAGGAAAGGAGATTTCCATTTCCAATGCGACCATCCTGATGGCCCAGGACAGGGAAAATGTCGATGAGGCCTATCCAGGCGACATAATAGGCATCCATAACCACGGCACCATTAAAATAGGAGACACATTTACCTCGAAAGAGCCGCTTAAATTTGTCGGTATCCCCAATTTCGCCCCGGAGCACTTCCGGCGGGTCATGCTGAAAGACCCCATGAAGAGCAAGCAGCTTCAGAAAGGGCTGGCGCAACTGGCTGAAGAAGGGGCAACGCAGGTATTTCGGCCTATGAGTAATAACGATTACATTCTGGGGGCTGTGGGGGTCCTACAGTTTGATGTCACCGCAGAGAGGCTAAAGCATGAATATGGGGTGACAACATCCTATGAACCGGTGCAGTACGTTGTCGCGCGCTGGGTGTCATGTCATGATCCAAAAATCATGAAGGAATTTGTAAAGAACAACAGCGCCTATCTTGCAAATGACGCGGATGGGAACATTGCCTTCCTGACATCAAGCTACTGGAGACTTGAGAACAGCATGGAAGAATGGCCTGACATTGTATTCAGCAAGACCTGTGAGCATAATTGATATTCATTATTGCATTCTTGATGGACGATATAGTATAAAAATCGAGTGGATTTTATTAGCAAATGACAGAAAGGAGCCTATGATATGCACCTTTTAAAAAAGGCCATAATATTTGCGGTTATTGCCGGTGTTTTGTATTTCCTCCTTGGCTATCATTATATCGTTATAGATAAATCCGTAAAGATGCTTAAAAAATCGGAGTACAACCTGAAGTACACATTTTTCAGCACCAAGGGAAGAAGCATTGAGTCTATCCTCTCCATACAGGAACTCTGGGATGACGGCATCGGTGAACTCCTGGTTGAGGAAGGGGAAATGAGTGAAGAGTATCTGGAGATGTACAAGTATAATATGGAGGGGGAGGAGGACTATTAGATCTCAAAATCAACCTTTATCTTGAACATCCTTTCTGCCGGCATATTAAGTATGCCGCTTATTCCTGTCTTGTCGGAAATCTCCATGATGCACTTTTCAACGGTTGCGGAATCAGGGGCAATTAAGGTGAACCATATATTATAATCATTGTCCCTCAAATAGTTATGGGTTACGCCTCTGTAACTGTTGACCTTTTCAACAAATATTTCTATTTTGTCTTCTGGCACACTGGCTGCACATAATGTGCTTGCAAAACCGAGTTTCCGTGAATTGATGATCCCTCCTATGCGTCTTATAATCCCTTTTTCCTTGAGGGCCTTGACCCTTTGAATAACTTCTTCTTCTGATATGCCGAGGCTTCTGCCGAGGTCAAGGTAGGGCCTCAGAGAAATTGGGAAACCGGACTGGATTTTGTTAAGCAATATTCTGTCAATGTCGTTCATAAGTTATTGACTAAGCCGGTTGGATTTTACCCTTGCCCTTTAGCACCATCTCACCGATCGCCCTGACAGCATCCTCGAGAGGCACGTTGTCAAGGTTAATAACCAGGTCATAAAGATAAACGTCATCAATATCCCTATTGAAATATTTTTTAATATAATCCCTTCGGTCGCGATCTTCCCTGCCGATGTAATCCTTTGCTTCCTTTTCGCCGACACCCAGATGCTCCTTCATATGCTCTATGCGTTTTTCAAGGGATCCTACAAGCCTTATATGAACGCCTTTTGGGATGCTGCGGGTGATAATATTCCCCCCTCTTCCGATGATAATCACATAGCCCAGGCTGGCTAAGTTATAGATAATCTCACTCATATTTCTTATAAGCGTTTCATGAGGGGGGTGCGCTCCAAGTATCTCTCCCATCAGGTTCTGGATAACCGGCATGGCGGCTTCACCGAAATATTGCCTGTATTCTTCAGGGAGTTTATTTTCATCTATTACCCTATTGATGAGTTCCTTGTCAAAAACAGCCCAAACGGCATCATGCCTGCGTTCGCGCTTGGAAAGATAGTCAACCAGCATTTCGGCAATGGTAGTGCCATAGGCGCCGCTCTCACGTGAGATTGTAACATAAGGCTTGTTCTCCCTGGGCATTTTCTTGAGGCTTTTTGAATCTTCCAGCTGCTTAAACCATGAAGTGACACTTGCCTCTATCATCCTGTCGGTTTTTCTCATGAACTTATCTCCTTTTATATTCAACCTTTCCAATCAGCTTTCTATTTATTATAATAATATAATCAAAATTCTTCCATATTTTTTATTTGTGGGGCTGATATACGCATAGGGGTTCCTCTTCCATGTAGTCTCCTGTAGATTCATAGGCCCTGGCCCTGCAACCCCCGCAGAACATCCTGTATTCGCATATGCCGCATTTGCCCTTGTAGCCGTTAAAATTTCTGAGGTTGTTGAATATCTCGGAATTGCGCCATATCTCCTCAAATGTATTTTTTTTCAGGTCTCCGCAGTTGAGTTCAAGATACCCGCAGGGCTGCATAATGCCTTCATGGGATATAAAGCAGTAGGACGTGCCCGCAAGACAGCCGCGGGTCACGGCATCCAGCCCGTAGCTCTCAAAATCAACCTTCTCTCCTTTTTCATGGGCCTTCTGCCTGAGTATCCTGTAATAGTGCGGTGCGCATGTTGCCTTGAGATGCAGGGGTGTCTTATCCCTCATGTCGTAAAACCAGTTAAGGAGTCCTTCGTATTCCCATGCGTCTATCTCCTGATTTACCATGTCTTTTGCCCTGCCGGTGGGAACGAGAAGAAATATATGATGTGCTGCCGCGCCCAGTTCGACCGCTAGATCCAGTATCTTATCGATCTCATTGCTGTTGTGTCTTGTCACAGTAGTATTGATCTGAAATTCAATGCCTGACTGCTTGAGTACGGAAATGCCCCTAAGGGCGGAATCAAAGGCTCCTTTTACCTGCCTGAAAAGGTCATGGCTTTTTGCGTCGGGCCCGTCCAGGGATATGCTTACCCTCTGTATCCCGGAATCTTTTATTTTTTCAGCGATCTGAGGCGTGATAAGGGTGCCGTTTGTGGCCATCACCATGCGCAGGCCCAGTTTGGTCCCATAGTCGGCCAGTTCAAAGATATCTTTTCTTAAAAGAGGTTCTCCGCCTGTCAGGATGATTATCGGTTTTCCGGCGATAATTATCTGGTCAAGGATCTCTTTTGCCTTATTGGTGTCCAGTTCGCCTGGGTAGGGACCCTTCTCGGATGACGCGCGGCAGTGCACGCAATTGAGATTGCAGGATCTTGTCAACTCCCATGCGACAAGCCTTGGGGAGAAATTTTGTGGATGATTTGAGTTCATATATTGTAATTGACCTGTTGTTTCTATTGATTCTTACCATTAAGGATGCGCGCCGCTTCCTTTGCAAAATAGGTGATAATCAGGTCGGCGCCCGCCCTTTTTATGCAGATAAGGGCCTCCATCATTGTCCTTTTCCCATCCATCCAGCCCATATGTTCAGCGGCCTTTATCATGGAATATTCGCCGCTGACATTATAGGCGACCAATGGAAGGAGACACTCCTCCCTGACCCTGCGCACAATGTCAAGGTAGGGAAGGGCCGGCTTGACCATTATCATATCTGCGCCCTCCTCCATATCAAGGAGAGCCTCCTTTACGGCCTCATTGGAATTTGCGGGATCCATCTGGTAGCCGGACCTGTCGCCGAACTTGGGCGCGGAATCCGCGGCCTCCCTGAAAGGCCCATAGAACGAGGATGCATATTTGACTGCATAGGAAATAATACCTGTTTCCTTGAACCCGTTTAGATCCAGCTCACTCCTTATGGCCTCGACCCTTCCGTCCATCATGTCGGAGGGGGCGACAAAATCAGAGCCTGCCTTTGCGTGGCTCAATGCCGTTCTTGAAAGCGCCTCAAGGGTTGAGTCATTGTCAACCTGCCCGTCCTTTATTATTCCGCAGTGTCCATGATCCGTATATTCGCACAGACAAACGTCAGTTATTATAACCATATCCGGAAATTTGTCCTTGATGAGAGAGACGGATCTCTGAACCGCCTCATCCTCTTTATAGGCATAACTTCCGACAGGGTCCTTTTTTTCCGGGAGCCCGAAGAGCAGGACTGCGGGTATTCCGAGGGACCGGATCTCATCGATTTCTTTAATAATCATATCTGTTGAAAAATGGAATTGACCGGGCATTGAGGGAATCGGCTCCTTTATGCCCTTCCCGTCTTTAACAAAAAGCGGGAAGATAAGATCCTTAACCGAGATGCCGGTCTCCCTGACCATGTCTCTTATGGCAGGCGTTCGCCTTAACCGGCGGGGACGAATTATCATTGAAATATCCTCCGGAAAAATATTTATAACACTATATCTCAGTGATGAGAATCAGTCCACTATAATAATAGTATAAAAATATTGACATTATTAAAATAAAATTCAACTCGAAATAATAAGTTGACAACAATACACGGATTGTTTTTAAATACTTTTTAAATATTCATTATTCTATATTATCCTATGTTCTTATCCGTTAGATAATATCCCTGCTTTGCCGTCAGTCATCCGGTTTTAGCGTTATCATTGTGCATATATTCGCGAAGTATATGTGGTCGGTATAATTCAATGAGTCATTTCTTCTTAAAACAATTTTCAGACAGGAGGCAATGAAAAAGATGAAGGCATATTTTGATTTTATGAATCCAAAGGGTTTCAGGATTGGAATTAAATATGCGGCATTTTTCGCCGCAATCGCAACGGGTTTTACTCTTTTTATTATGTTTCCGGTTTATGCGCAGCAACAGGCTTCACAGCAGAGGACAAGCGGCATTCAGCGGGAGGCGGAGCCGGGCCTTCCGGCAAGATGCGTTTCAGCAGGGTATATGCAGGATGGCGGCACGGTAACCCAGGAGGGGAAGACATATACGTCAACCAAAAGCGGGGTTATTGAGAGCGTTGTATGTGTCAAGAACGGAGGCTGGCTTACCCTTGTTTCACCAAAGATCAGAAAGCCCAAGGGGGATAAGGATGCCGGTGAGTTTGGCGGGCAGGGGGTAGAGGCCGCCGAGGCCAGTGTTGTAAATCTTCTGGACGCTGAAATCTACACGGAGACAGACGGGGCCAATGGGCTCTGGGCAACAAACGAAGGGTCTATGATTTACATGAGGGGCGGGTCCATTACCACCTTCGGGGAGTCCGCTCACGGTATGGATGTGACCAAAAGGGCCTCTGTGATCCTCTATGACATGAAGATATCGACATCAGGCGGGATCGCATGCGGGGCGCTTGTAAACGACTCCGGCGACGGGACAGTATATGCCACCCGTGTTACAGCGCATACCAAGGGCTACGGCTCCCCTGGTTTTTATATGATCGGAAGCAAGAGCATGCTTACTGTTAAGGATTCTACTATTGAAGCGGAGGGCTCTGATGCAGGGGTACTGCTGTACAGCGCGGATGTAACAGTGGAAAACACTGTTCTTAAAGGGGCTAAAGGGGTGAAGGTTGCAGGCGGGACATTTACAATGACAGGCGGTTCGCTCACGACAACAGGCGGCGATGCCTTTACAATCGTATCCGGTGAGGATGGTCCGTCAGGCGGCGCTCCCGGTGGAGCGCGGGGCAGCGGCGCCCCAAGCGGTTCACAGGGAGGTGGATCTCCACCTCAGGGCGGGATGCCTGGCGGCGCCGGCGGCGCCATGGGTGGAATGGCCGGAAGCGGCATGCCCGGCGGTTCTGAGGGTGGTGCACCTCCAGGCGGTGAAATTGGCGGAGGACAGGCCGGAGGCGTCATGCCCGGCGGTTCTCAGGGTGGGGCTCCAGGTGGAGCTGCTCCGGGAGGGCTTTTTGGCGGAGCCCGTAGCGGCAATTCAACAATCACGCTTAAGGATGGTGTAAAGATAAGCGCGAGCACAGGAAATATTATAAGCGTCCCTGCAAACAACAAGGCTGCCTTCACGGCGAGCAACACGGATCTTAAGGGAGATGTAATTGTCGCGGAAACAGGCGAGCTTTCATTCACGTTGAACAAATCGACACTTACAGGAAAGGTTGAGAATGCGGCGATATCTATGGATTCGTCCAGCAAGTGGGATGTGACAGGCGATTCGGCTGTAACAAGCCTGTCGAACAGCAGCGGGATCTCCGGTAATAATGTTGCCAATATCTACGGTAACGGCCATACGGTCTATTATGACAAGGGCCTTGAAGAGAATAAGGCCCTGGGAGGCAAGACATATAGCCTTGCAAAGGGCGGTAAACTGGTCCCTAAGAAATAAAAGCAATATTATCTTCTATAGCTAATGGACGTTAGCATAAGGAGGTATGAAATGTTTAATAATCGCCAAAACAGGTTGATCCGTTATCTTTTACAGGTCATACTTGTCGCGCTTTTCCTTTTTTATCCCCTGGCTTCGACAATAGCGACCCCGGAGTACAGCGGTCAGACAGACAGGGCATGCTCCTACTGCCATGAGAATTATGACGGAGGCGGGACCCTGACGGTAAATGGCGAGACGTTCAGAAGTGCTGGCTATGTCATGGGATCGGAATCCCGATCCCTGTGGTCCGGCTTATCCCTCCGTTTTTTTACGGGCTTCCTGCATGTCCTTGCCGCGGTTATCTGGTTCGGTACCATCTTTTACATACACCTCTTTGTCAAGCCGAAGTCCCTGACAAGCGGACTTCCTAAAAAGGAACGGGTATTGGGATGGGTCTGTATCATTGTGGTAGGCGTTACCGGCATCATTCTTACCGTCTTCCGAATAAATGAAATCGATGAGATCTGGACAACTACTTTCGGCATCGTATGGATAGTGAAGGTTTCATTTTTCCTTTTAATGGTTGCCATAGCAGCAGTTGCCACCACAAGGCTTAACAGGCGGATGCGGGAGGAGTATGAAAAGGCCAAGGCCGGTCCGGTTTCCGCTGCCGATGGGAAGGAGGGCAGGCCGGCCCATATAGTCTATTCAGGCCAGATATATGATGTATCTGAGAGCAGGCTATGGAAAGACGGCGTGCATATGAGACGGCATTATGCGGGGAATGATCTGACAGAGGCAATGTCAGGGGCGCCCCACGGACCAGAGGCCCTTGAGAAGGTTAAGAAGATCGGTTCGGCGCCTTCAGAGGAAAAGGGAAGGATTTCAAAACCGGCTAGGATATTTGTCGGGATGGCATATGTTATTCTGGGTTTCATGCTTGTCATACTCCTGTGCGTCGCCTACTGGAACTGGGGACCGCCCCTTGTGACGGCATACAAGCCTGTTTCATCATCATGCGCGGATTGCCATATTGATATATCCCCCAAACAGGTTATGGATTTCAACAGATCAAAGATGTCCGCTACCATGACCTGCGCCGACTGTCACGGCAGCGGGCACAGTAACGCAGATGATGTAAAAAAAGCCGTATTGCCCACAATAGCAACATGCGGGGAATGCCATCCCGACCAGGCAGAACAGTATCTGTCAGGCAAGCATGCCCTGGGGCTCGTGGCACTTGAGGCCATGCCCTATACACACATGCAGCCCGCCGCCTTTATTGAGGGACAGAAGGGGTGCGGCGGATGCCATACGCTGGGATTGACCGATGAAACTGTAAGGGAGAGCGAGGGACGGAAATATTACCGCTATGGCATGGACTGTCAGAACTGCCACACCCGCCATGCATTCTCAAAGGCCGAGGCGTCGGAGCCCGAGGCATGCATGACCTGCCATATGGGCTTTGATCACGCCCAGTGGGAGATGTGGTCCGGTTCAAAACATGGGGTAACCTATCTTATGAACAGGGCGATTGAACCGGAAAGCAGGTACAGGGCGCCGAAATGCCAGACATGCCATATGCCGGACGGGGATCACAGGGTATTCTCTGCATGGGGGTTCCTTGCCGTGCGCCTGCCTGAAAATGATGAGGAATGGATGAATTACAGGACTATTATTTTAAAAGGCCTGGGTGTGCTGGACCCGGAAGGCAATCCCACGGAAAGGCTGGAGGTGGTCAAGGCCGGGAAGGTCGCCCGACTGACAGAGGAGGAATTTAACGCCGAGAGAAACAGATACACGGAGATCTGCGCCAGGTGCCATACACCCTATTTTGTCCAGGAGAATATAAAGAATGCCGACCAGATGATCAAGGAGGCGGATAAACTTTTCTCTGAGGCCATAGAGATAGTTGCGGGTCTCTACAGCGATGGGATTATCCCTGCGAGGGGGGATTACCAAGCCTATCCGGATCTGCTTACGTTCTATGATGTAAATACAAAGGTAGAGCAGGTACTCTATGAAATGTTCATGGACCACCGTATGAAGACGTTCCAGGGGGCCTTTCACATTAATTATGATTATTCGACATGGTATGGTTATGCCAAGATGAAAAAAGACCTGACAGAGATCAGGGAACTGGCGCAGGAAATGAGATCAAAGTCAGCGAAATAGAGACACAGGGGATCGGAATAACAGGTCCGATCCCCTGTGATTTACTCCATAGCATCAATACGGTCGCTCTGTTTCATAATCTCTTCCGTCAGCAGCATCCCTCTTCGCAGCTTCATCTCCAGGAATTTGAGGACCTTGCCTGTATCTCTCCGTCGCAATCCCTCGATTATTTTGGCATGATAGTAACCTGGGCCTTCCTTTCGAATGTTCTGATCGGGCTCATGGTCCAGGTGGTCTGCAAAGGCCAGCGCAGCGTAGGGGCTGAACCGGTCATAGAGGTCCATGACTATTGTTGTAAGCAAGGGCATATTAATGTCCTGGTAGAGGGTTTTATGGAATTGCCTGTTCAGTTTGTCAGAATCCTCGAAAGCATAAGCCTGCTTGTAGCGTTCGACTATGGATTCCAGCTGATGCAATGTTTCGTCCGTGATGGCTTTGCAGGCTAATTTAGCAGCCGCCAGCTCCAGAATCAGACGCACCTGTACAAGTTCATATAATTCCTCAGTTGTGAGTTCCCTGACGATGCTGCCCTTTTTTCTTTGAGATACTATAAAGCCCCTTGCCTCCAGCCAGTTCATGGCAACCCTGACCGGGGCCTGGCTGACCTTGAATGCCCTTGAGATCTCATCGGCAGTGATCCTTGTTCCAGGTGGAATTTTACGGGAAACAATAGCCTTGAAAAGTTCCTTAAAAATTTTACGCTGGACAGTGGTTGCCTCAAGAGGTTTGAAAATCAGGTTGGCCTTGGAATTGGATCCGGCTTCGGCAGCAGATTGATCCGGGGTCTTATCTTTATTGTTGAACTCCCATGTCTTGCGAAGAGAGATTGCGCCATAACAGCCTTTAATACCTGCTGTCGAGTACCAGCCGTTTATCATGTTTGATACGCTTGAGAGATTAAGGGGCAATTGCCTTTTCTTGGATTTAAAGAGGTAATCGTTCGGCGCCGGTTGTGTTTTCTTTAAATATCTGTGGAAGGTTTTATAGATTGTCTCGTTAACCATGAAAGTACTTTTCTTGTCCCTCTTGTTTCCAAGTGAGAATTTTTCTCCATTTTTCATCCCTGTAAGATCTTTAACCTTCAGGGGAAGCAGCCTTTTCATACCGATTCCAGTTTCCACGGCAAGATCGAAAAGAAGCAAATCCCTGGGTTTGTCGGACAGATGCCTTCTTAATGTCTCGATATTCTCACTGTCCCGTATCGGACCGGCTATATGCCTTTCTTTTTCTGCATTTAACATTTTATTTCATTTCATCCCTTTTATAATAAGTCTAAGGGAATAATATTTTCATTGACAAAACAAATCAAGAATATTTATAAAAAATAACTGATAAAAGTTACGATTAAGGC
>JAFGIC010000427.1 GCA_016929815.1 Deltaproteobacteria bacterium | reverse complement strand
CGCATGCATAAAGTATGCGTCCCCAACTAAAACCATCCACCAGAAACTGCCGCCTCTCATTTAAGTTTCTGTCTTCTTAATTTTAACGGCCTTGCCTCAGTTTGTGCGATATCAATTTATATCCTGTTTATCCCTTAACTCCCTTGGCAATGCGGTCGCCAATCTCCTTATCGATATTTCTCCAGTATGCAAATGCTCGCTGCAACACTGGCTCGGAAACGCCATTTTTCAGTTGCGTTACCACGTTGGACACCAGTCTGTCACGCTGTGCATTGTCCATTACCTTTCTGACAAGGTTTCCCGGCTGGCTGAAATCGTCGTCATCCATGCGCTTTTTGTATGCGGCCCGGATAAACTCGCCGCTGGCATTCCATACAGCCGCCTCTGGATAACGCGCAGGGTCGGCCTTGGGGCCGCCTTTTGAGTTGGGAGCATAGACCGGATCCGAGACTTTATCAATCCTCATCGCACCGCCCTTGGCGTAGCTGTTAACCTGGCTCTTCGGCCTGTTTACCGGGATCTGCTTGTAGTTGACGCCAAGACGTGCCCGGTGGGCGTCGGAGTATGAAACCAGCCGGGCAAGCAGCATCTTATCCGGGCTGGGACCAATCCCCGGAACCAGGTTGTTCGGTTCAAAAGCCGCCTGCTCAATCTCGCTGTGAAAATCGCTTGGGTTTTTATTCAGCGTCAGCCGTCCTACTTCATGTGTGGGGTAGTCTCCGTGCGGCCAGACCTTTGTAAGGTCAAAGGGATTGAATCGGTATTTTTCAGCCTCTTTAAAGGGCATGATCTGGACCTCTAGCGTCCAGCTTGGAGAATCACCCCTCTTGATTGCATCAAACAGATCGCGGCGGTGATAGTCTGCGTCAATGCCTGCTATCCGGTCTGCCTCCTCCTGGGTAAGAAATTCGATGCCCTGATCGGTTTTGAAGTGGTATTTCACCCAGAAGCGCTCACCTTTACCATTGACCCACATATATGTGTGGCTAGAGTATCCGTTCATGTGCCGATAACTTCTAGGGACTCCTCGATCGCTCATCAGGATTGTGACCTGATGTGCCGACTCTGGCGATAGCGTCCAGAAGTCCCACTGCATGTCGTTGTCGCGCAGGCCGCTGTCCGCCCGGCGCTTCTGGGAATGGATGAAGTGCTGGAACTTCATGGGATCGCGGATAAAGAATACCGGCGTGTTGTTGCCCACCATGTCATAGTTGCCCTCAGTGGTGTAGAACTTCAGGGCAAACCCGCGTACGTCCCGCCAGGTGTCGGGACTGCCGCTTTCGCCGGCTACCGTGGAAAACCGCGCAAGCACGTCCGTCTTTGTGCCAGGCTGGAACACAGCTGCCTTGGTGTAGGCGCTTACATCCTTGGTCACCTCGAAAAAGCCGAAGGCACCGGAACCCTTTGCATGTGGCTGCCGGTCCGGGATCATCTCCCGGTTAAAGTTTGCCATCTGCTCTATAAGATAATGATCTTGCAGCAGAATGGGTCCGTCGGGCCCCACGGTAAGCGAAAACTCATCGCTTGATACGGGGATTCCTGCATCATTTGTTGTGAATCTATGATCGCCGTCTTTCATGGTCATACCTCCTTATCTTGATTTTTTTTAAAGAAAATCATATATTAACAAACAATAATTATCAATAATTTTACAGTTTAATACCTGTGCTTTCAAGCCTGATGCTTTTTATAGCCTTTATCTGTGCACTGCCTCAGAAGTCTTGAAAACACATTTTTACAAAATCATAATTTCAGGGGCAATAAATGATTTCCCGGATGCCGGGGCCTCTTTATCCGCCCCTATTTGACGATGATGATCTGAACAGCTGATATATGGACTTCTGCGACATGAATTGTATATATGCCGAATGGCCGATGGATAATGCCCTCGACGGCTCTTCCAGCTGCAGGACCTTTCAGGCGATCTATTGCCGGAAAAAGAAAATGATCGTATATAAAAACGCCCCCTGCACCGATAAGGAAAAAAGGCCCGCGGCCTTATCAGGCCGCAGGGCTGGAAAAACCAGAATTCAGAATAGAGAATAAGGAATGAATTCAGTATAAGCTGGAGACCCCCGGTTTTGGATTAGTCCTGCCAGCGGCTACAGTTCTATGCCGGCCAGATATTTGGTGATGGCGCCGTCATACTGATGTGTCAGCTGAAAGACCCTCTTTGCCAGGCGGAATCTTGTCTTCAGGGTCGTTGCCCCGCCGTTCTCCTTCATCTCTTTTAAGACCACGTTATAGTCTGCGGGATCTGTTATTACTGTAACAAATTTGAAGTTTTTCGCGGAAGATCTGAGCATGGCCGGTCCCCCGATATCTATATTTTCTATGGCCTCCTCCAGTGTAACGCCTTTTTTTGCGACAGTCTTCTCAAATTGATATAGATTCACAACCACAAGATCAATACCCTCAATCCCATGACTCTTCATCATCCTTGCATGTTCCTCGTTATCCCTGACCCCGAGCAATCCTCCGTGAACCTTGGGGTGCAGCGTCTTGACCCTTCCGTCAAGCATCTCCGGGAAACCCGTATAATCGGAGATATCCGTTACAGAGAGCCCTCCGTCGCGCATCGCCTTTGCGGTGCCGCCTGTAGAAAGTATTTTAACCCCGAATTCAGATAACTTACGTGCAAAATCTACCACCCCTGTCTTATCTGTTACGCTTATGATCGCCCTTTCTATCTTATTCATATTTCAGCCTCCTGATATCCTTTTTCTAATATGCCGGATCAAGTCCTTAATAAAATTTTACTGAATCCAATATATAAATTAAAGACCCCTTTCTATCAAGAAAAGATTCTCGACTCCATTGCATTTTTTTATTTTAACTATCTGAAGAGTTTTGCCGATTAATACTAGGGCAATATATCAAGGCATCCCTATTAGCACACAGATTAAGGATACAAAATGGAAGGAATGACAACAGACGATAAACTCCTAGCCCAGGATGATATTGACGCCCTTCTGGGTGAGGCGGGCATTGAGGGTAAATATGAGACAAAAGAATCATCTCAAAAGACTCAAATAAATCCATCAAAAAAGGCGCCTTCCATAAGGTTTACAAAGATATCAGATGACGATGTCAGGTTAACCATATCCATCCTGCGCAATAAGGCCTTTCTCGAAAGAGAAAACAACGTTAAGGTAATATGGAACGCATCAGGGACAATACCCATGGCGACAGGTTTCAATATCAACATTCAGGATAGAGACTACATAAGCCTTGGGGTTTTGAATGAAAATCATCTTGTAGTAAAAGACCTGGGGTTAGATCAACAAACTTGATCTTTAATTAGCTAACCTGCCTCACTTTGAACCTTTTAAGGATATTTCAAACAGGGGTGCCGCCCTGTCTGTTGAAGAGTTCTTTTTTTATTTCCAACAGGTTATCCCAAACATGCTTCACTTGTACCCTTGTCTCTTCAACCGTACCGCTGTTATTAATGACAAAATCAGCATATCTTATCTTTTCATCTATGGGCATTTGGGCCTTAATAATATTTACAGCGCCTTCTCTTGTAATTCCGTCCCTCTTTATCAGACGCTGGACCTGTTTTTCCCTCTGAATATAAACGACAGCTACTGCATGAAATAGTTGTTGCATACCACATTCGATAAGCAGTGGAATTACCGCCTGTATAATGGCATCATTTTCACGTGATGCGATATCATCAACCTGCCTGACAAATTCTTTTCCGATGGCCGGATGAGTAAATCCCTCAAGCCTTTTTCTTTTTTCAGGATCAAGAAACACTATATCGGATATCTTTTTACGATCAAGCTCTCTGTTTTCCAGGAGTATTCCTTCACCGAAATATTCGACTATCTCTAGCCATGCCTTTTCCCCCGGACGCACAACCTTTCTGGCGATGAAATCGAAATCTATAACAATGCCGCCAAGCTCTTCCATTAACTTTGCAACGGTGCTCTTTCCGCTGGCAATACCTCCTGTCAATCCGACAACCATGATCCTATTGCTGAGCTTTAGAGTCTCATATCTTTCTCTGTCTTCTTCTGTGATCG
>JAFGIC010000426.1 GCA_016929815.1 Deltaproteobacteria bacterium | reverse complement strand
TATATGCTCTCTATCTGTTTTTCAATATTGTAGTGATCGAACAGGGGCGTCTTTTCCTTGTGAAGGATTACCTTGCGATTATCCCTGGGGGAGGTTATCTTCATGTAGTCCTTTATTTTATTGTATGTCTCCCTGTCGTCAACGATTATCTCCGAGACATCGCTTGTATAATAATCCCTCAGGGTGCGGAGGCTGAGATCCTGTTCCTTGTGTATAAGGGTATGTGGCGCCGCCTTGCCGACCTTTTTTCTTATATTGTTCCAGAGTCTCAACAGGCGGTTCATATCTCTGATCAGTTCACTTTTGCTCTTTCCCTCAGCAACCGTCCTTACGATATAGCCTATTCCTTCGGGAAGCTTTATCTTTCCCACAATGGATTTGAGCCTGTTTCTCTCCTCTTCGCTTTCAATCTTCCGTGAGACGCCGTTCAATGTCTTTCCCGGCGTGAGCACGACGTATCTTCCCGCCATGGAAATATAGGTGGTAAGCTGAGCGCCTTTCCGGCCGGGCATATCCTTCAGGACCTGCACCAGTATCTCCTGCCCTTTTTTTATTGCCTTTTCAATATGCGGGATATGGTGTTCATCCTTTTTTTCCACGTTGGCTGAATAATATTCAGGGTGGATGCTGTCCATGGGCAGAAAACCGTTCCTTTCCGCCCCGAAATCCACAAAGCATGCCTGCAGACTCGGTTCTATCCTTTCCACAATCCCTTTGTATATATTCCCCTCCTTGAGTTCGCTTGAAGAAATGTCTATGTGATAACCTTCGAGCGTGTTTCCAGTCACAAAAGCAATCCTGTGTTCCTCAGGATCCACCGCATTTATAAGCATTATTTTTTTTGTCATTAAGCGTATCTTTCCTTTTTGATCATACATTTTTTATAGTTTCCGGGAAATCCTGCCTTGGGTGAATTTCCCGATCGGCGCAAGGCTCAGCTCTTCGACATTGCCATTCGGCCAGATCATGGTCCGGAGCAACGTCGAAGGATATAGAGTCGTAAGCGAGTCGAACGGGACGCAAGGTAAAATCCATAATCTCAAATTCGAAATTTCAAATAATCATCTCCCTGAACCTTGCGCCCTGCGCCGGGTAAAATATACCATAAATGGTACACCATATACTTTAAAGATTACTTTTATTCTTCCTATTTTGCTATAAAAAAAATCTCTTCCCCGTGTCTTTTTTCAGAGAGGTATCCTTTTATGATCATACCTTTTATCAGCTGTTCGGCGTCGTCCTGAGTTTTATTAAGCGCCTCCGCTATGTCTATCAACCTGACAGGACGTCTTTTCGCCATCTCGATAACTGACGGTATGTCAGAATCATGCCCTGTACTTTTCTTTTTTGAAGGAGGGTAGCCTATAACCTCGGCCCTGCTGCCCAGGAAGTCTTTTATCTCTTCCATCCGTGCCATGTCCGTGGGCATTGCCCTGGGATCGGAAGGAGGCCTTACGACCGTGTTGAGCTGAATCCTGTCGGGAGAAATATCTGCGATTGCCTCTCTGAGCCCTTCTATCTCGGTGTCCGTATCGTTTAGCCCGGAAAGGAGGATGACCTCCAGGAAGATGAGGCCCTTAAATCGCCTTCTCAGATCCTTCAATCCGCGCATTATCACGGATACATCAAGGCCCTTGCAGGGTCTGTGGATAGCCTTATATGTACTTTCAAAGACGGTCGAAAATGTCGGCAATATGATATCTGCGTCCAGTGCCTTTGAAAGGACGTCATCCTTCCAGAAAAGAGAACCGTTTGTGAGCAGGGCGATCCTTATATCCGTCTTTTTTTTTATGAAGGATATAATACTGTCAATTTCGGAATTAAGTGTAGGCTCCCCCGAACCGGCTAGGGTAATCGTATCAGGTTCGTTTTTTAAGAGGGCTGTTTCCAGTTCGCCCGCGATCTCATTAAGGCCTACAAAAGGTCCGGTATCAAGAGTGTGACGTGTGGTCCTCCCTACTTCACAGTACAGACAGTCGTAAGTGCACGTCTTGGGCGGTATCAGATCAACCCCAAGAGAAAGTCCGAGTCTTCTCGATGGAACAGGGCCAAATATATATGACATGATCAGAGCTGCATATTTGATAATGAATTATTAAATGGATGAAAATAATTATTTTATACCAAACGATAACTTGCCGATATGCAATATAAGTTTAATAAAAGTAAGAATATTAGTAAAGAAAAAAATATAAAAATCGCTAATCTTAAGAACACTTGACATAATCCATATAATTAATTAAAGTATTGCCTCATTAAAATTATAACAGGAGCTTTGTTTATGGATGAACGGTAATAGATTTTAGCATTTCGCGTGAATTCTATTCTTATCCGTAGCTGCAAAGGAGATTATAACATGGCCCAAATGTATTTATGGGTAGCTGAAACAAAAAAAGGCAGAAAGTTGAAAGGGGAGCTGGAGGCGGCAAATGAACAGATCGCCAGGGCTCAGCTTAAAAAACGGAACCTTAATATCCTTAAATTAAAGCCTAAACCAAAGGATATTTTTGAGAGCATCCCCTTCCTACAACCCAAGGTTAAAAGCAAGGATATCGTCATCTTCACGAGACAGTTTTCAACCATGATAGACGCCGGTCTCCCTCTAGTTCAGGGTCTCAATATCCTTTCTGAGCAGTCAAGCAATCCCACCTTGAAGATAATATTGAAACAGGTTACAAAGGATGTTGAAGGCGGCTCCACACTCGCTGAGGCGTTGAAGAAACACCCAAAGGTTTTTGATGACCTCTTTGTCAACCTTGTCGCAGCCGGTGAGGTGGGCGGCATCCTGGATACGATACTTCAACGTCTGGCCACATTTATCGAAAAAGCGGACGATCTTAAAAGAAAGATCAAAGGCGCCATGACCTATCCGGCTGTGGTTGTGGCTATAGCAATAATAGTAATCGCAGTAATTCTTATCTTTGTTATACCCGTGTTCCAGGATATGTTCGCCAGTTTCGGCTCCGCCCTGCCTGTCCCCACCCAGTTTGTTGTCAATATGAGCGATTTCATGAAGAGCAACTTTATATGGATGATCCTGGCATTTATTGTTATCGGCTTTGCTTACAGACAGTACAGGAATTCAAAGGGGGGCAGAAAGACTACCGACAACCTTTTCCTTAAGCTGCCTATATTCGGAGATCTTCTAAAGAAAACGGCGGTTGCGAGGTTTACAAGGACCCTGGGAACCATGCTTTCCAGCGGCGTGCCCATACTTGATTCGCTCGAGATCGTAGCCAAGACAGCAGGAAACGTCGTTATAGAAGAGATAATATATGACGTGAGATCCAGCATAGCTGAAGGCCAGACTATTGCAGAGCCTTTATCAGAAAATGACATCTTCCCCGGCATGGTAACGCAGATGATATCGGTTGGAGAGGCTACGGGAGCTCTTGATACCATGCTTAACAAGGTCGCGGACTTCTACGACAAGGAGGTGGATGCGGCTGTTGACGCCTTGACATCCATGCTCGAACCGCTGCTTATGCTTTTCCTCGGCGGTTCTATAGGCGGACTTGTTGTAGCCATGTATCTCCCCATTTTTTCAATGGCCGGAGCGGTCGGCGGCTAATTGTATAAATATGGCCGGGATTGACCTGAAACTGCCGCAACAGGAGTTGGGCGGAAGACTCCAGAAGCTCATGCTCCTGAGGCTGGTTGTCGTCTCCATACTCCTGGGCGCCTCCATCTTTATTCAGATCAGGCAGTCAAAGACCTATTTCGGCGATATACAGACCTCCCATTATTTTCTCATAGCGACCATCTATTTCCTTACCTTCATCTATCTTATTCTTTTTAAAACCAATAAAAATTATCTGAGGCAGGCGTATCTTCAGCTGCTTGCCGACACCTTTTTTGTGACGGCCATAATATATTCCACCGGCGGAATAGACAGCATCTTCTCATTCCTTTATATACTGACAATCATCAATGCCAGTATAATCCTATACCGCAGGGGCGGTATGATAATCGCCACAAGCAGCAGTATGCTTTACGGCATCCTGCTTGATTTTCATTATTTTGACATCATAAACCCCATAGGTGAAAAGATATATTATTACGGGGCATCCCGGGGCGTTAACATCATATATCTTACGATTGTGAATATCGGCGCATTCTATCTTGTGGCGTTTCTGAGCAGCTATATCTCAGAGCAGGCGAGAAAGAGCGAGGTAAAGCTCAAGGCCAAGGAAGATGATATAATAAAACTTGAGGCATTGAATGACTGGATAATAAGGAGCATGACGTCAGGCCTGATCTCTCTGGATGGCCAGGACAGGATAATCCTTTTCAATCCAGCCGCCGAAGAGATATTCGGGCTGAATGCCGCAGATGTCATAGGCCTGAGAATTACCGATGCGCTTCCCTTCCTGAAGGCGCATTTGGATAGCAGGGGAGAAGATCGGGAATACACGAGCGCCAAGCATAATGTAATTGATCTGCAATATACAGGAGAAGGAGGCAGAAAGTTATTCCTGCGCTTTTTTATATCGCCTTTGAGGATTCCTGAAGGAGACAGAAAAGGGCAGATACTTTTTTTCCAGGATATTACGGAGATCCGGCAAATTGAGGAAGAGATGAAAAAGGTTGAGGGTCTTGCAATGACGGGAGAGCTTGCGTCCGGAATAGCCCATGAGATAAGAAATCCCATGGCATCGATAAGCGGCTCGATACAGATATTGAAAGACGATCTCGCGAAAAACGATGTAAACAGGCGGCTTATGGATATTATCCTGAGGGAGATAAACCGCCTGAATACCCTGGTAAATGACTTCCTCCTTTTCGCAAGGCCCAAGCCGGCCGATCTGCGTGAGATCAATCTTAATCAGCTTATTCAGGAATCCATTGAACTCTTCAAAAACAGCGCCAAAGGTCATGAGAGGATAGAGATCTCCGTTGATATCAGGGAGAACATAACATTGATCTCCGATCCGGATCAGATCAAACAGGTGCTGTGGAATATCCTTTTGAATGCAGCCGACGCCATGCCTGAAGGCGGGCTTATCAGTATCCTCGCAGGCATTGAGAAAAACAACACTGAGACCCCTGAAATGGGCCTTAAGGTTATAAGGATTGTTGTAAGGG
>JAFGIC010000425.1 GCA_016929815.1 Deltaproteobacteria bacterium | reverse complement strand
CTCTTTTCTATTTTCTATTTTCTATTTTCTATTTTCTGTATTCTATCTTCTGTTTTCTAAGTCTCCAAACAGCAGAATATCAAGCGATACCCAACTTGAATTTGAGCGAATTCAGCGTATTCTTCATAAGCATTGTAATAGTCATGGGACCGACCCCGCCCGGCACGGGTGTAATATACCCTGCTATCTCCTTGGCCGCGTCAAAGTCAACATCGCCACGCAGCACAGCAACAGGCTTGCCGGTCTTTTCACTGATCTTTTCCCCGACGCGGTTGACGCCCACATCAATAACGCATGCGCCCGGTTTTATCCATTCGGGTTTAACAAGTCCGGGAACACCGGCTGCTACGATCAGGATATCCGCCCTCAGGCAATGAAAGGCCAGGTCCTTTGTGGCTGTATGAACAACGGTGACCGTTGAATTGGCACCTTTTGCCTTCTGAAGCATCATATTGGCTATGGGTTTGCCCACGATATTTGAACGGCCTACAACAACCACCTCAGCGCCGTTTGTATCAATTCCGGAGCGCACTATCATCTCCTGGATGCCTGCGGGCGTGCATGGAGGAAACTTTACCTCCGAACCTCCGATCATAAGCCTGCCCACATTTACGGGGTGAAAACCGTCAACATCCTTATCAGGATCTATGGCGTTCAACACCTTTTTCTCGTCAATATGCTTGGGCAGAGGGAGCTGTACCAGAATACCGTTAATGGAATCGTCCTTGTTGTATTTATCAATCAGTTCAAGAAGCGCCTTTTCAGAGATATCGGGCGGCTGATTGTCCTGTATCTCCTTGAATCCTACCCTGTGGGCTGTCTGGATCTTGAGTGTGACATAGGAAACCGATGCGGGATTTTCTCCGACCAGGATTGTCACCAGTCCCGGGACTACACCATGATCCTTTTTAATCTGTTTTACCTCTTCTTCAATTTCTTTAAGAATTTCTTCCCGGATTTCCGTTCCGAGGATAAGTTTTGCTGTCATTGTTACCTCCTTTGATATTAGGGGTGGATTTTATTACTGAATTATATTCATCATATTAATCGATATATCAAGCAAAAAAATCCAATTGCCGTTAATCTTCCAGAATCAAATTGTCCCCGGCGTTAAGGATATTGTCCGCATCTGCGGTCGCCATAACAAAAGGGTAATCATTCTCAGATGATACGGCCGTATAAATCTCCTTATCTTCATCCGTTCCTGAAAAGAGAGAGAGTGTGTATTCCTTTTCACCTGTCAAACTGACCACGCACAGAGGATTCCCCATAGCTTCCCTTGAGACATCATATAAATATCTCTTGCACGATAACCCTGACAGCCTGTATAAAAGATTTTCCACCCCGGAATCATCCACGCCTCTCCCCTCGGAATCCTGCCAGATCTTATTGACTTCCTCTGATTGGACCGAATCCCCTTCGGTATTCTTCTCGTGAGGCAATTCATTAAGCGTTAATTTAAAAAACTGTTCTCCCTTGGCGATTGTAATCCCGGTTATTTCTTCCTTATCAAAGGAAAGGACATCCTTATCTCTTAGATCATCCGTCTCTGTTTCAAAGACAGACCTGATATTATCAAGCGATTGAAAGACCCGATGATCATCGCCTATCCTGACAAATGTCCTTCGTTTATCATCTGTTGAGTCTCCGATTTCGAACACCCTTTCCTGCGTTCCATCCCTGAAGGCCTTTACTATGATCTTTCTGTCCTTATCCAGACCATAGCGCGCGTAGCTTTCCGATTCCGAGACCATGGCTGCAAGGACAGGCCATTTGATAATTTCAAGCATTTCCCGTACCTTCTCAACATCGGCAGGAAAGCCCTGCGGATCTATCAGCCATCCATCACCCTTCCTTATCAGGGTTATATTTCCTCCAGCCCCTGAGATCTCAATGCCTGAAATCTCGGCAAGCGGGATTTCCCCGATGTCGGGCAGTTCATAATTGGTCCGGTCTCTATCGCGCATCATCAGATAAATAATAAGCCCTGCGATTACAACAGCCAGTAATATCGGTTCTTTTTTCAGTCTCATCATCGCTACCCCCTGAACATAGCCTGTATCATCTTTTTACGTTGCTGCCTTCTTAACAGCGCCGCGACCCCGAAAAGGGCGACAAGGGCAGGGAGTCCTATGATATTAAAATACTTGATAAAGGCCTTAGCGCCTCCCGACAATTCCTCAAGGGGGTTGTAGCTGTTTTCCTTGCCTCTCATTAAGGCTGTGTCTTCCCTGCCGTTTAAATAATCAAGCATATTCATTACAAAAACGGAGTTGGGTTGAGAACCCTCAGAATCAATTATGTAATTTTTAAGGACATCGGAAGAACCCATGACAAAAATCCTTGCGGGACTGCCCTTGGCTATAAAAGATTTTTCCGCCTTAAGGCCTGTGAGATCCGATCCGGTCTTATCATCGGAAGGCGGGTTGCCGGCATCCTCCCCAGCTGTCTCATCATTATCCAATTCCCTCTCAGGGATATCCTTATCCTTAAAATAGCTCGTAAACTCCCCTTCAAGCATACCCGCCAGGGGCATACTTTTAAAATCCGACTCCGAAGAAGGGGGCGCCGTCATATAAGGATTAAAACTTATTGAATCCTTCATCTCCCATGCCCTGTCCGACGATGAAAAAAGCGTATATGACCTTATCCCGCTGCCTTTAATGATATCCCCCGCAACTTCAACCGGGGAGACTTTTGAGACTACAAGCCCCTTGATATCCCTCATGACCGACAATTCCTTATTAATAAAGGCATTTTCTATTACCGGTATAAAATAATATTTCTGATACCCTCCGATTGCCCCCTGCTGCGACTGCTGTTTATAGCAGTTTTCATCCATTACATAGGATGCCTTGACAGATATGCCGTAATGCTCAAGGAGTCTTTCAAGCCCTGTTGACAGCGGAACGTATGATGTTACTCCGTAGGAGTTCTGTCCCGAATATGTGGCGCCTTCGGTGAAGGAATCAATAAACAGGGCAAGACTCTTACCCTTCATCAGGAACTGGTCGATCTGATAAAGCTCATAATCGGTAAATTTTACCTTTGGCCCCGCGATTACCAGTGTATTGATCCCCTCAGGGATCTCTTCCTTTGAAAGGTCTATCTCTTTTATGCTGTAGGTCTCCGACGCAACCTCCCTGAAATTGGACAATGAATCCTGTGTGGAGGTCCCGTAGTATTCTTCCATGCCTCCCCAGAGCGATTGAGTGCCGTGGTCCGACACATAACCCAGTTCTTCATTGATATCCAGGAGGGATTCCAGGACCTCATTTATTGTCTCTTCCAGATCCTCAGGGGCGGCGAGTTCATAATATGTGCCCATAAGCGGGACCGTGTAGGCGCTGATAAGGGGGATATTCACCTGCTTTTCCCCGTGTTCCATTACAATCCCTGCCGCCCCTTCGCCTGCCTTAAGATCCTTTTGAGGCAGTTCAGGCCAGTTAAAGGTCGGGACATTATATTTCTCCAGCTCACCGACAGGTATGCCCTCCTCTAAGGGGTCAATGTGCATGAATTCCAGTTTCCCGTAATTTTTCCGATTCAGGTTATCCACGATCTCCTGTATATCCTCGGGAAGGGATGATATCCCATCGATCCCCATATGAGGTGTTACAATCTCCATGGATGACGACAGGTAAAGCTTGACCTTAACCTTATCCTTCAGCCTCAACAGGGCGCTAACCTTGTTGTTGAGCCTTTCCATAGAGGTTGTCAGATCATACTCCAGCCTGTCAGTTGACGTAACGGCAGGGAGCTTTTCCGTCATGTCGCCGTGAACCATGACCAATCCCATGTATGCCCTTTGAAATTTTATCTCATCGCTTTCAAATGCCTGTATCTGTATGGGGTTTATGCCGTAGCTCTGGGCAAGCTCCCTGTTCGTTTCCGTTTCGGAACTCAAATCGCCCTCATCGGCGCTTACGTCATAAAATCTATAATTGAAGTATCTCCCCCCATCCTCAAGGGAATACTCCTCCAGGAGATCCCGCAGGTATGTCTCCGTATTGTTATAGGGCGACGGCAGGTTCTTTGAAAAAAAGACATTTATCGTCAACGGCTCCGAAAGCGTGGAAACAACCCTTCTGCTCGCCTCGGACAGGGAATAGATATTATTCTCAGTCAGGTCCCACCTGAAAAACAGCGTGGCCCCCGCCAGGTTGACAAGCACTATGACAATCATGTATGCGACAAACCTTCCATAGCGGCCGTATCTTTCTTTTCCAAACATCTGTTCCCTCCTTATCTCCTTCCCTGCATGACCAGATTTGATGCGTAAAGTCCCGTGAAGCTTATACTCAGAAAGTACAGGATATCCCTGGAGTCGATAATCCCCTTTGAGATATTCTGAAAATGGAAGTCAGCTGCCAGATACTGGAAAAGACCCACAACAACGCCTGGAAGGAAAAAAAGCATCTGGTCCAGAATGGCCATTCCAAAACATAACGCTACACCGATAATAAAGGCGATGATCTGATTTCTGGTAAGAGACGACGCGAAAAGCCCGATAGCGGAATAGGCCGCGCCCAGCAATATCGAGCCGATATAACCGCCAAGGACAGGCCCCCAGTCCAGATCGCCCAGGATTGATATAAAAAGCGGATAGGACAATGTAGGCGCCAGCATTGTTGTAATCAACACCAGGGACGCGGCGAATTTGCCGATTATTACATCCCCGAAGGTGACGGGCATAGTGAGCAATATTTCGTAGGTCCCGATATTAAGCTCCTCGGAAAAAAGCTTCATTGTCACGGCAGGCACAATAAAGGAGAACACATAGGGCAGGAGGTTAAAAAAATTTCTAAGGTTTGCCTGGTTGTACGCAAAGAATGTCGAAAAAAAGAACCACCCAGTCACAAGCAGAAATACCGTTATTACAATATAGGCGATGGGCGACACAAAATAGGAGCTGAATTCCCTTTTAAAAATATAATAGGCCTGTCTCATATCAATTCTCCCTGGTGAGTTCCATAAATATCTTTTCAAGGCTCCTTGACTCCTTTTGGAATTCAAGGAGGGTCCATTCCCTGTTTTTGATCATCATATAGAGGTCACCTCTCATATCTTCCGGCGATCTGCATGCAACCCCTATCCGAAGAACGCCGTTGTCCTCATGAGAGACATTAATTCCTGCTATCCATTCAACCGAATGGAATTCTCTTTCAACATCTTCAAGCACGGCATTTTTCAGTGTGATGTTTATTATATATTCGTTTCCTATGGACTGCTTGAGTTTGTCTATCTCGGCATCCAGCGCTATCTTGCCTTTGTCGATAATAATAACACGGTCACATGTTGCCTCCGCCTCGCTGAGAATGTGCGTGGATAATAAAACGGTCTTTTCTCTCCCTATCTCTTTAATGATTTCCCTTATCTCGACTATCTGGTTGGGATCCAGCCCCGAAGTCGGTTCATCAAGGATAAGTATCTCCGGATCGTTTATCATGGCATGGGCAAGACCCACACGTTGTTTATAGCCCTTTGATAACTCGTCGATGGTCTTGTGCATTACATCCCTGATCCCGCACAGACCTGCAAGCTCATTGATCCTTTTGCTCTTTTCTCCTCCCTTAAGACTTCCTATATCCGATGCATACCTGAGATAGTCATATGCAAGCATCTCATGATAAAGGGGGGCCGACTCCGGGAGGTATCCGAGCCGCCTTTTTATCTCAAGCTGATTTTCTTCAATGTCATGCCCCATAATCCGTATGGAACCTGATGTAGGTTTGAGAAAACCCGTCAACATCCTCATGGTTGTGGTCTTGCCCGCGCCGTTAGGGCCGAGAAACCCTACGATCTCACCCTTTTTGATATCAAGGTTAATATGATCGACAGCGCAAAGGTCACTATAATACTTGGTCAGATTTTCTGCTCGGATCATCTCTTCCTCCCCCAAAAATTATTGCAGATTCACATATCACGTACCACACCCAATTTTAAAATGTTATTTTAGACATCTTTCCTGGGATTTTGTTCCCGGAATTTTGTCGATATCAAAAAAAATTGCAACATTCAAAAGTCAACTGATAAGAACGGCATTGTAAAAATGGAGCGACCTAAAGCCTTTCAAGGATCTTCTCATGTATGTTGTCGAAGGCGCCGTTGGACATTATGAGAATGACGTCCCCCGTCCGCGCAAATTTTAAAATCTCCTCAAGAAGAAGAGCGGAATCACGGGAATAAAAGGCCTTCAGGCCCCTTTCAACCAGCCTTTCAACCAGTTTTCTTGATGAAAACCTCTCATGCTCCGGTATCTTCTCAAGCATTACCGGTTCAGGTATAAATATCAGATCCGCATTGTCAAAGGCCTCTCCGTACTGCTCCTGAAATACATTTCTGCGGGATGAGTTGGACCTGGGCTCAAAAACGGCAAGGAGCCTTCTGCCCTTGTATCTCTCTTTTACGGCCTTAACGGTCTTTTCAACGGCCGTAGGGTGATGGGCAAAGTCGTCAATGACTATGATCCCGTTCTTTTCGCCCCTTACCTCCTGTCTCCTTTTCACACCCGTGAAGGTCCTGCAAGCCTCTGAGAGTACGGATTTATCCAGATTTATATATTCGGAAAGGGCGGCAACGGACAACAGATTGGAGATATTGTGTTTCCCGTAGAGAGGTGTTTTCAATGATGTGTATGGCTTATCATCCTTTATAATTGTCAAATGTGTCATACCCTCTCGAACAGAGACGTCGGCTGCACCCCATGCTGCGCTGCCTTCAAGTCCGTATGTTGTTACCCTGCATACTGCGCTTTCCGCCAGCTGCATCACGATCCTGTCATCCCTGTTGGCGATAAGGAACCCGTCAGGTGGAATGATGCCGGTCAGGCGTCGGAATGTCTCAATAACATGATCAAGGTCCCTGAATATGTCCGCATGGTCGAATTCTATGCTCGTAAGTATTACAATCCTGGGCTTATAATGAAGAAACTTAGGACCCTTGTCAAAAAAGGCCGTGTCGTATTCATCTCCCTCCACTACAAAATAGGGTCCGTTCCCTATCTTGAAGTTGCTCCTGAAATTATTGACAATGCCCCCTATCATGAATCCCGGATCAAGACCTGCCTTTTCCAGCAGATGAGAGACAAGCGATGATGTAGTTGTCTTTCCATGGGTCCCTGAGACAACAATGGAGGTCCTTTCCCTGATTGCAAAGGCGCCGAGGGCCTGAGGCATTGAGAGATAGGGGATCTTCAGGCGTCCCAGCTCAACCGCCTCCGGGTTCTGTCTTGTTATCACGTTCCCGACAATGACCAGGTCCGGCACGGGGAAAAGATTCTCGGGTCTGTAACCCTTGTTAACGGGTATTGACAGCCGTTCCAGCATATCGCTCATGGGAGGATATATATTCTGGTCGGAGCCTGTAATATGATAGCCCTTCTGCTTAAGCATACCCGCAAGGGACGCCATTGCTGTCCCGCATATCCCCATCAGATGGATATGGCTGATTTTACCGGGCATCATATTAAGGGCCCGAGCCAAAAGACCGTTTTCATGGTTTTTATTATTTTGAGGATTCATGGTAAAAAGTATTTGCCTTTTCTCTAAAAAAAGTCTATTTTACTAAATTCTTATATTTCACTCAGGAGAAAGAAAATGTCAAGAACATGTGAGATTTGCGGAAAAAGACCCAGGACAGGTTATAAGATAAGCCACGCGCATAATAAAACAAAAAAACGATGGTATCCGAATATCCAGGAGGTAAAGGCAACACAGAACGGCCAGACAAGAAGGATAAAGGTCTGCACCAGTTGCCTCAAGGCAGGGAAGGTAGTTAAATAGCCGGGGCGCGACCCATCTCTATTGATGGAAGATATGCCCGGATCAAGATCTCCCTGTTTTAAAGGCCTTAGTGGAAAGGTTTATATCCTTTCCACGATCAATACCTCCTTTATCTTTTTTATGGCGCCCATTATCCCCTCCAAGTGCTTATAGTTGTTTACCTGTATGGTAAAAAAGGAGACGCCCTTTTTATCCATGGTTGTCTTGACCTCAGCCTGGATAATATTGGCTTCCCTTTGCGCCATTATTGAGCTGATATCCGCGAGTATGCCCTTTTTATCCTCGGAAGTAATCTTAAGCCTTGCCATGTAAACGTCCTCTTCGGAAGGCTCCCATTCAACCTCGACTATCCGCCTGGAATCGGCGTCAAGCATCTGCTTGCAGTCATGCTTGTGTATTGTCACGCCCCTGCCCATGGTAATAAAGCCTATTACGCGCTCGCCGGGGAGCGGGTGACAGCAGTTTGCGAACCTGACAAGGACATCATCAAGCCCCTTGACCTTTATCCCCTTTGTGTCCTTTTTTCTCGTGAGCCTGGCAACCATCTTTTTCATCAGGCCCTCGGCCTTTTCACTCTCCGTCTCCTGGGGTTTAAGGCGGCCGATGACCTGGTTGGACGATATCAAGCCGTATCCGATATTGGCCAGGAGATCCTGTATTGAATTCAGGGAAAAATCCTTTGCCACTGTCTCAAGCTGTTCGTTTTTCGTGATATTCTGGGCCTCGAGGTGTGCCTGCTCCAGGGCCTTTTCCAGGATATTTTTCCCCAACGCTATGCTCTCATCCCTTTCCTGGTTCTTTATCCACTGTCTTATCCTGGACTTTGCCTTTGTTGTCTTTACAAACTCAAGCCAGTCCTTGCGTGGGTGCTGCTTTCCGGATGTAATGATCTCCACGATATCGCCGTTATTGAACTGGTATCTCAGGGGAACCATCCTGCCGTTGACCTTGGCGCCGCTGCACTTCTCGCCGACCTCGGAATGTATGCTGTAGGCAAAGTCAACAGGGGTCGCTCCCTTTGGAAATTCCTTGACCTCGCCCTTGGGTGTGAATACATAGACCTCGTTGGGAAAGAGGTCCATCTGGACCATCTCCATGAACTCCTTCGGGTCCTGGAGGTTCTTCTGCCATTCGAGGAGCTGTTTGAGCCATCCGAACTGCTTCTGATCGGCGGTGCCGATCAGGCCTTCCTTGTATTTCCAGTGAGCGGCGATGCCCTCCTCCGCGACCTTGTCCATCTCCCAGGTCCGGATCTGTATCTCCATCCTCTGGCCGTAGGGCCCGACTACGGAGGTATGAAGCGACTGGTACATATTGGCCTTTGGCAGGGATATATAATCCTTGAATCTCCCCAGGACAGGCTTCCACATGGAATGGATAATGCCCAGGACCTCATAGCATTCCTTCAAGGTTCTGACGATTACCCTGAAGGCGATAACATCATATACCTGGTCAACATTCAGATTCTGATCCCTCATCTTGCAATAGATGCTGTAGAAATGTTTGTGCCTTCCCTTTACCGTGGCCTCGATGTTGGACTGTTTCATCTTGTCATTGAGGATAGCAATGACCTCTTTTATGAATTTTTCACTGAACCCCCTCCTCTCAGCTATCCCCTGATTAATTTTGTTGTATATCTCCGGCTCAAGGTAAAAAAGGCAGAGATCCTCCAGGCTGGATTTAAGCCAGTAGATACCCATCCTCCCGGCCAGCGGCGCGTATATATCAAGCGTTTCCTTTGCTATGGAGGCCTGTTTTTCGGGGCTGTGAAAACCTAGCGTCCTCATGTTGTGCAGCCTGTCGGCGAGTTTGACCATGATAACCCTTATATCCGTTGTCATGGCAAGGATCATCTTGCGGATGTTTTCCGCCTGGCGCTCTTCTCTTGTGTTGAATTGTATCCTGCTAATTTTTGAAACGCCGTCCACAATATTTGCCGTGCTTTTGCCGAACAGCCTTTCAATCTCCGACAGCTCCGCATCCGTATCCTCAACAGTATCATGAAGAAGACCGGCGACCACGGTAGTCACATCCATCTTCATCTCTGTGAGGATGTGGGCGACCTCCAGGGGATGGGAAAGATAGGGAAGGCCTGAAAGCCTTACCTGTCCCTGGTGGACCTTGGCAGAATAGACATAGGCCTTCTGAACCATAGTGGTATCCGCCTTGGGATTATAGCTCAGAAGCCCGGCGGTAATGTCATTCAGCCTTATCATACAGTTCTTTAACTTTATCGATTATTGTTTCCACCGCGCCATGATATGAGATCAGCGTATTTTCAGACCCCGTCCTCAGTTTCATCTCGACCTTTCCGTTTTTCAGTTCCCTTGACCCTATGGTGACACGCAGGGGTATCCCCAGAAGATCCGCGTCCTTGAATTTAAACCCGGCCCGCAGGTCCCTGTCGTCAAGAAGGACATCGATGCCCTTTTCCATCAGCCCTTTGTATATCGACTCCGCAGCTTCGGCCACATCCTTCTCATTCACCTGAAGAGGAAGGATAAGGACCTCAAAAGGGGCAATGGGTATGGGGAATATGATGCCGTCATTGTCATGGTTCTGTTCAATGGCTGCAGCCACAGTCCTGCTGACGCCTATACCGTAACATCCCATGACTGCCTCCTTTTCAATGCCCTGCTCATCCAGAAACAGGGCCTTCATCTTCTTGCTGTACTTGGTGCCCAGCTTGAATATGTGCCCGACCTCAATACCCCTGCCGAACCTTATTTCAGACCCGCACCTCGGGCAGGCATCCGATGGGGTGATAAAACGAAGGTCTCCAAACACATCCACCTTGAAATCCCTTTCAAGATTGACGTTTTTAAGATGCAGGTCCTTTTTGTTCCCGCCGGCAATAAAATTAACCATGCCTTTAATATTGTTGTCGGCTGCTATCTTTACCTTTAATCCCACTGGTCCTGCAAATCCCACCGGGGCGCCTGTTACCGAACGAACCGTCTCCTGGGAGGCCATCTCCAGTTGATCCGCCTTCAGTAGATTCCTGAGTTTTGCCTCGTTTACCTCGTGGTCCCCCCTGACAAGCACCGCAGCCAGATAATCATCAACATTATAGATGATTGTCTTAACAAGCCTTTCCGGGGACACGGACAGGAACTCGGAGACCTCCTGAATGGTCTTTTTATCGGGCGTCTCCACCTCTTCGAGCGCAGCAGGATCATCTTTTGCATTGTTGTGATTATTCTGAATACACCTTACCTCCGCCTTTTCAAGGTTTGCGGCATAATCACAGTTTATACAGTTTACTATCTGATCCTCGCCCGTATCGGAAAGCACCATAAACTCATGGGAAAAATTTCCGCCTATGCTGCCCGTGTCCGCCTCAACCGCCCTGAACTTCAACCCGCACCTGCGGAATATGTTGGAGTATGCCTCATAAATCCTCTTATAGCTCTTTTCCGCCCCTTTTTCATCCGTGTCAAAACTGTAGGCGTCCTTCATTATAAATTCACGGCCCCTCATGACGCCGAACCTGGGTCTGATCTCGTCCCTGAACTTGGTCTGGATCTGGTAGAAATTCACCGGCATCTGTCTGTATGAATGTATCTCCCTCCTTACAAGGTCCGTTATAACCTCTTCGTGTGTCGGGCCGAGACAAGAATCCCTGTCATGGCGGTCCTTGAATCTCAGGAGCTCCCTGCCGTAAAATTCCCATCTCCCGCTCTCCTGCCACAGCTCCGCCGGTTGAACCGACGGCATCAGCAGCTCTATTGCGCCGGCCCTGTTCATCTCATCACGAATTATATTTTCAACCTTTCTGATGGATCTCAAACCGGCAGGCATATAAATATAGACCCCGGAGGTCAGTTTTCTGATAAGGCCTGCCCTCAGCATAAGTTTATGGCTGACAATCTCCGCCTCTGAAGGCGTCTCCTTGAGTGTTGGAATAAAATAACTGGAATATTTCATAGTATTATAAGAACCTTTCGTTGTTGCTTTTAATAATTCATTTCTATTGGGTCAGAAGGTTGGCTTACAGGCGCAGGGCACAGGGATCAAGGCGCAAGGAGAAAACAATATATCTCAAATTTCAGATTTGAAATTTCAAATCTTTTATTTCCACTGCCCTTGCGCCCTGTGCCTTGCACCTTTACCGTTTTGTCCTTGCGCCCTGTGCCTTGCGCCTTTTACATCAACCTATAACATTGACTATTCAACCGTTGAACCAATCAACAATTCAACTAATAACCATTCAACCGCCCACCAGCTTCTTAACCTCTCTGATCAGCACCTCCGCGAGCTCCCCCTCGGGAAACTTGCTTACCACCTCGCCCTTTTTGAAAAGAACCCCCTGTCCTCTCCCGCCTGCTATCCCTATATCGGCCTCTTTTGCCTCACCTGGTCCGTT
>JAFGIC010000424.1 GCA_016929815.1 Deltaproteobacteria bacterium | reverse complement strand
CAAAACGCTAAACTGTTACTTTTTTTTCAACAATTGAATAAATGTCTCGATCCTGGTCCTGAGCGGCCCGATATCCCCTATATCATATTCTGAGTCAATCCTAAGGAAGGGAATGGGAGGGTCCATCTGACCAAAGCGCTCCTTGATAAAATACGACTCCATTATAAAGGTTTCACACAGGCTCAGCTGATACCAGATAATGCCGTCCACTGAAAAATCCCTTGCCAGTGTACCGATAAAATCAAGATGTCTCTCCAGGTTTGGCCATCTGAAGGAACAGTTTGGCCGTTTCATCAGATATCTTTCAGCCAGTGCAGCGATCGGGTCCCTATTGCAAACTACGTTCTCCCAATAGAAAAGGATGCCTTCGGCAATGTCCTCAACCACAGTCATGCCACCCAGTTCTTCGATTAAGTTGAGGACTTTGAGATCCCCCAACGCAATATTAGGTCCTGCAATAAGTATCCTTGGCCGATTCTCATAAAGGCCTTCCTTCCCTCTTACCTCCTCATAAAGAGACTCCAGGATCTCTATCATAAACTTTGGATCAGCCAGATGTGCGGCATGGTTAAGACGGATGAAATCGATCGTGGTGATCGGCGGCCTGGGGAGTTTGCGCAGCTCGCTTATTTTTCTGAGAAGATCCCTCATCCTGTGATAAACCTTCACTGCCGCACGGATATCTTCGTTACCTATTTTATTCCCCGTCAGCGCCTCGACCCTGTTCTTAAACAGCACCAACGTATCTTTAAAATACTTTAGCGCCCGCTCACCGTCATATGCCTGCGGAAGCCCCATTTTAAACACGGGGATGTCTGTATAATATTCGTAAAGATCCCCGGCCCTGCGGAGGTGCTGACAGCTTATAGGCACTGTCAAAAGATCGATAAAATTGTAGTAAGGCACATGGTCTCTCATCACCCAATAGCCGAATTGGGCCCTTGCAAAAGGGCAAAGATACCTGTATACGGCATAGGAGGAGGCATCAACGGCATCCGAATCGCCGCCATACACGAGTCCCACGGGAATTGCTCCGGCGGCATAGATGATCTCCGTAGGCACAAAATCCCCGATAAAGTAAGCAACAACCTTTTTCCCTTCATCCCTCATGCGCTTCAATTCTATGACGCGATTGCTCATATATTCATTTAATCTTATCATTGCATCCATAATGTACCCCCATAAAATATCACGGGAAACCGCTGAACCCTAAGTCATTGAGTTGTCAAATTAACGGCCATTGCGAAGGGGTCTCTTTTTAAGTATGCACATTTTCTCGTCATTCAATTGAACTACAGCAGGAACACGACAAAATGCCGACCAGCCCCATACGACAGCGCCCGCTACAAGCATGGCCATTGCTGCCTTTTCGGAGCCCTCTTATGAAACTTCATTTAAACCCGGCTGCGAAACAGCCAAAAATCGTCATCCCGGACCGATCCGGCATCCAGTCCCGCTGCGGATTCTTGGATTCCGGCCTGCGAGACTGTGTCGTAATTACGACACAGTCTCTGCGCCGGAATGACGGCATTAGGATACCGCATCAATGGAAAAAAGTTTCGTTCTCGATCAAACAGGCCGAAGGCCGGCGGCGTTGCTGGTATGAAATTAGGGGGCGTTGAACACCTCAGGCGTCTGTGATGCACACTTAAAAAGAGACCCCTTCGCACTGGCCGTTAATTTGACAACTCAATGACTAGATGCTTTAAAGCAACCTGGTGATATCGGCATTCAGACTGTACGGCATGGTATCGTACCAGCACATCTTGCCGATTATGCCGTACTTTCTGATTAACTCTGTCCGGCCAAGGTCGAGCATACAGTAAAACTCCAGCGGAGGCTCTGTCTGACCTGTGTTGTAAAGGTCAGTCCCCGGTTCAATCGTAAGGATCGTATCCCCGAGCGAGCATCCGTTTTGTAGCAAAAACTCATGCCCGGCAAGGGTATCCGCCACCGCCTCCTCCATGTCATTGTATCCATACATCAACTCCGTACCCGCAACAAAGCTGCAGTGCACATTACCCTTACCAAATACTTCCACAGCATCAAGCGTCCTCTTGATCCATTCGTCCCAGCCCAGATACTTGGCCTTTCCGGGACACATCCGTTCCCATTTTTCCTTGCCCCAGATTTCAAAAAAAGTCCCGAATCCGACCGCACCGGCATCCTGGAGTTGCTTCATCTGGTCCTTCCTCACCGGGCTCATGATCGGCCAGGTGGAAAAACCGTCTGCACCGTGGTCCTGGGCAGCCCGGGTAACCGCCTTGATGAGCGCCAGATGAAAGTCAAACTCTTCCTGAAAATCCGCCCTGGGATCAGAACCACCGGTCAGAAAACAGTGCTTATAACGCCCCTCCTCCTTTAAGGCTTCATACATCATCTCGTAGGTGTCCTCTACGTTAATCCGTACATTGAACGTTCCGACCGTTCCCAGTTTCAACTTAAGACGCGTACAATAGTCCATGTCACAAAATCTGCACTGGACGCCTTCTGTAAAAAAATGACAGTGATGAAAAGGGATGATATGAATGTTGCGCACGTTAGTCACCAGGCCTACATGATCCATAAATGCGCCTTTTGATGTCTTCTTTCCATAATATTGAGGTTTTAATGGAAAATGCACCTCTTCATAAACATCTCCATCAGCTGTCAGCCAAAACCGGCCATCAATATAGTCGATGATATAAGGGTCCCTCTCGTCAGGGGCAATACAGACCAGGACAGTCGTTCCATCAGAAAAAAGAAAATCCAGAGGCAAGGCCAGATCAGAGGCAACTCCCATCTTGTCTTTCTGAAAAATGGCCGCCCTCCTTTGTTTACACTGGGTCATGCCATCAAATTTTCGCCATGCGAGGTCTGTAAACTGAACACCGATAGATACTGCGTGATCCTTTAAAAGCATCGTCTTTGGAATCTGAGGATACTTTCCCCTGCAATACTCAAATTCCTCTTTCCTGCTCATCACAGGATATGGGACTCCTCCCATCTTCCAGGCATTATAAGATTCTTCTCTTACCGCCTTTAAATTTCTTCCTACTGCCTTCATCTTTTTCTCCTTTGTTTTCAGGAAGTTTTGTCAAAAATATTTTTATATTTAGAAATAATTGTTATAATTACGGTATGTTATAATGATTTTCACTTTCTCCCTATTTTCT
>JAFGIC010000423.1 GCA_016929815.1 Deltaproteobacteria bacterium | reverse complement strand
GGATAATTTATGGCGCTTATTGTACAAAAATATGGAGGAACTTCTGTAGGAAGTATAGAAAAGATACAGAATGTAGCAAAGAAGGTTATTGAAGAACATAAAAAAGGAAACCGTATGGTAGTCGTACTCTCCGCCATGTCCGGTGAGACCAACAAACTGATCGAACTGGCGCATCAGATGACCGCGGACCCGGACACGCGGGAACTGGATGTCCTCATGGCCACCGGCGAACAGGTGAGTATTGCGCTCTTCAGCATGGCCGTAAAATCAATGGGCTATGATGCATGCTCTTTGCTGGGGTTTCAGGTCGGGATCCGGACGGATCAGATCTACGGCAAAGCAAGGATTCAGGACATCAGAACAGAGCGGGTCTTCCAGGAACTGGAGAAAAACAGGATCGTCAGCATTGCGGGCTTTCAGGGACTTGATGAAGAGGGAAATATCACCACGCTTGGCCGCGGCGGTTCGGACACTACTGCAGTAGCAATGGCCGCAGCGCTTAAGGCTGATGTATGCGAGATATATACTGATGTGACGGGCGTTTTTACGACTGATCCGAATATCTGTCCCAGGGCCAGGAAAATGGACTATATCTCCTATGAGGAGATGCTGGAAATGGCAAGCCTGGGGGCAAAGGTCCTTGAAATCAGATCCGTCGAATTCGCTAAAAAATTCAATGTGCCTATACACGTAAGATCAACATTTTCTAATGAGAGGGGTACTATGGTAGTATCAGAAACAAAAGATATGGAAAAAATAACCGTATCCGGAATCGCCTTTAACAAGAATGAAGCCAGGATAACTATTTCAAAGGTACCGGACAAGCCTGGAATTGCCGCTGCTATTTTTAATCCACTGGTCAAGGCCGGCATTGTAGTGGACATGATAGTCCAGAACACCAGTGAAGAGGGGCTGACGGATCTGACCTTTACCGTGGCAAAGGCGGATTTCTATAAAAGCATGAAATTTTTAAGCGATGTGGCAAAGGGGATAGGTGCGGAAAAGGTCCTGGGAGATGAAAATATTGCGAAGGTATCCATCATAGGCGTGGGCATGAGGACCCATGCCGGTGTTGCCCAGAAGATGTTTACAACCCTGGCAAAAGAAAATATAAACATAATGATGATAAGCACATCGGAGATAAAAATCTCCTGTGTAATAGAGGAAAAATATACTGAACTCGCGGTACGGGTCCTGCACGAGGCATTCGGTCTTGAAAACGGAACACAAATATAAAAATAGCCGGGATGGATTTTTATTTTTAATACTTGTTGTGTCTGTGCTTTTTCTTTCAAGCGCAGATATTCTTAAAAGCCCCCCGGGCGCAACAGGTTCATGCGGGAATATCATCGTACAGATTGAGGGAGATGTAAGATACCCGGGCTTTTATTTCTTTGATAAACAGACAACCATAAAGGCATTGCTGGAAAATGCAGGGGGTATAAAATCAGCATCATACCCGGCTGAGGCTATAAAGGAGATCCCTGTTCATTCCGGTACGAAGCTGATAGTACTGAGTGACCAGGGCAGCCCGGTATTTATCCATAAGGAGATATCTCCCTTCAACAAGATAACGCTCGGGTTGGCCGTCTCAATTAATAATGAATCGGAAGAAGGGCTTACAGCAGTGCCGGGCATAGGGCCTGTGACGGCCAAATCCATTGTGGAAGAGAGAACCAGTCGCGGAGGTTTTAAGACCCTTGAAGAATTAAAATCCGTTAAAGGGATTGGGAATAAGACATATAGCAAAATAAGGGCATATGTGAAATTATAGCGGATAGTTGCCGGTTGACGATTATGCATGGGATGAGTATGGAGCAAGGCTCAGGGCGCAAGGCATACGGTACAAGGTGTAAAGGATAAGATATCCGGACAAAGGCCAATAAATATAAGGAGAGGGTCTGTTATGAGGATTAAAAAGACTATACCTGACTGGATTATTGGAGTCGCTGTTACGGTTTTTTTCCTGTTCATTTCTCTGACAGGGATATTTGATTTTACTGACGGCATTGAAAAGAAGTCCTTTGATTTCAGGGCAAGGCTGGCCGCAAACTCAGATCTTAACCCGGATATCGAGCTGGTTACTATTGGAACAGACGACCTCGCCGAGTTCGGAAGATGGCCCTGGTCGAGGGATATCCTTGCCAAAGGTGTGGACAACCTTGCAACTGCAGGCGCCAGGGTAATAGCCATGGATTTCCTGTTCTCGGAGCCTGAAGAGAGCGCCGGCCTTGAGGCAGTTAAATCCCTGAAAGAGACCTATAACACTCTTGGTCTTGCCCAGGAAGGCCCTGGACTCTCCTTTTACCAGGAACTTGCACAAAAGGAAACAGACCTGGATAATGACGCCAAACTTTATGCTTCCATAAAAAACGCCGGCAATGTTGTGCTGCCTATTTATTTTGACACAACAAGCAGCGGCACCGATAAGGAGGCCCCTGAATTCATTTCAAGAGACTCCTTTAAAAAGATCAAAGGGTTTGACGATGATCTTGCCATGTCATCCCTATACTGGTTCAACAAGATTAATCCCTTAATCCCATCCTTTGCCGAGGGTGCGGTTGCCACAGGCCATATCAATCTATTCCCCGACAACGACGGTTCCATAAGGTCGGATGTCCATGTAGTAGGCTATTTAAATGACAACTTTTTCCCTTCCTATCCTGCAGCCATAGTCAAGACCTTCCAGGGGCTGAAGGATGAAGATGTAACGGTTACCTTGGGGGACGGTGTTGATTTCAGAGTAAGCCCGTCCTCAACCATCAAGGCGCCTGTTATTGATTATCAGATGAAGACCCTCTTAAGCTGGAATGCAGGACCGGAGGTAGCCTTTAACCATACACCCTTTTCAAAGGTATATAAAAACGACATACAGCCCGATCTATTCAGGGACAAGATCGTCATAATAGGCCCGACAGCGGCAGGGGTTGCCAATCTGTATGTGACGCCGGTCTCCGAAAAACTCCCCGGTATTGAATTTGTTGCAAACTCCGTAGCGGATATCCTTAACCAGCGGTTCCTGGCCCGTCCTGGCTGGATTATGCTCCTGGAATTCTTTGTTATGCTGATCTTCGGGGCCTTCATCTCCTTTGTGCTCCCGAGGTTAAAGGCAGGAACGGGCGCAGTTACAACACTGGGTCTTTTTATTGTTTATCTGGCGACAGGATTCGTCCTTTTCTTTTCAAGCAGCACATGGGTAAAGATATCTCCCCCGCTGATACTTCTGGCGGTCGGATATATCCTGATAATCTCAAAACGGTTTCTTATAACGGAAAAGACAAAGGAGAAGGTTGAAGCCGATTCGGTCGAGACCAATAAGATGCTGGGTCTCTCCTTTCAGCAGCAGGGGATGCTTGATCTTGCCCTTGAAAAATTTCGTAAGATACCCTTTGATGAGGAGGGCAGCAAGGATCTCCTTTATAACCTGGGTCTGGATTTTGAGAGGAAGAGACAGTTTTCAAAGGCCCTTTCCACATATAAGCTCATTATAGGAGACGGTCGGAATTTCAAGGACCTTGATGAAAGGATACCAAAATTAAAAGGGGCAGAGGCCACCATGATCTTCGGGGGCACCGGGGGACACCCGGGGGATATAGGAGCGACCATTCTGGACATGGATACAAAACCTACCCTGGGCAGATATCAGGTAGTAAATGAACTGGGCCGGGGCGCAATGGGCGTGGTTTACAAGGGGGAGGACCCGAAGATCCACAGGACGGTAGCTATCAAAACGGTCAGACTTTCCGAATTTGACGATGAAATGATCGAAGAGATAAAAGAGCGTTTTTTCAGGGAGGCCGAGTCGGCAGGGCTTCTGACGCACCCCAACATAGTAACTATATATGACGCAGGCGAAGAGCATGATCTTGCCTATATCGCGATGGAATTTCTCAAGGGAAAAGACCTGGAAGAGTTTACCCAAAAGGAACATCTGCTCCCCATACGCGAAACCCTGTCTATCGTGGCCCATGTGGCGGAGGCCCTTGATTATGCGCACAGCAAGGGGATCGTTCACAGGGATATCAAACCGGCTAATATCATGAGACTTGATGAGACACAGGAGGTGAAGGTCACCGACTTCGGCATAGCCAGGATAACCGCATCCTCCAAGACAAAGACCGGGGTCATCATGGGCACTCCGTCATACATGTCTCCCGAACAGGTCTCAGGGAAAAAGGTTGATGGAAGATCGGATATATTTTCCCTGGGTATTGTCCTTTTTGAAATGATAGCAGGTGAAAAGCCCTTCACGGGAGACGACATGACGTCTCTTATGTACAAGGTGGCCAAGGAAGCTCACCCTTCAATTAGGACGATAAACCCGAAGACGCCTCCGGTAGTTGAAAAGATTATTAACAAGGCCTTAGAGAAGGACCCTGAGAATCGTTATCAGAAGGCGGGACAGATGGCCGAACATCTTAAGATGGTCCTTGCAAAGATTGACGAGATACAGAACAGGAAAACGACATAAAGGCACATCTTCATATGAGACTGAATGCTGCAGGAAGATCCCATGTCGGTTTGAAAAGGAAGATTAATGAAGACCGATATCTGATAAATAATACCTCTGGTCTTTATGTAATCGCCGACGGCATGGGAGGTCACAGGGCCGGAGAAGTCGCAAGCAGGATTGTTGTTGACACGATCGGCGATTACTGGATGAAGATCAGCAGGAATGAATACCCTCCGTTTATCGAGCCCGTAAAAGAGGCCCTCCCCAATATTGCGAACCATCTTCTCAATGCGATCCGGCTCGCAAATATTATTGTTTATGAGGCCCAGCAGAAACCGCAATACCAGGGAATGGGATCAACTGTATCCGCCCTGGTTATAGACAAGAACCGCATATGGTCTGCGAACGTGGGAGACACACGTATATATTTGTTAAGACAGGATTCTTTAAAGACTGTTTCCGAGGAGCATTCCATTGAGGCGGAACAGAAGAACCTGGGGCTTTATAAATCCCATGGCTCAACAAACCCTTTTATAAAAAATCTGTTGACAAGGGCATTGGGTTTAAATGAAAAGGTTGATGCCTTTGTCACCTTTATCGAACCGGTACCCGGCGATATGATTCTTATGTGCTCTGATGGTTTGACTAATTTCACAACAGAATCAGCTATCAAATCGATCCTCAACGACCCATCTTTCTCTACGGATGACAAGGTGAATGAACTGATAAATGCCGCCAACAACGGAGGAGGAGGAGATAATACAACTGTAATCCTTCTCGAAATACTTAAAGAAGGGAGATGGAACAGGCTGAAAAACAGTCTGAAACTGCAATGAAGATATTAGGAATAGATACCTCCTGTGATGATACATCAGCGGCCGTCATAGCCGATGGAACCTGGGTCCTGTCCAATATAGTCAATTCTCAGATCAAGCTCCACCACCCTTACGGAGGAGTGGTGCCTGAACTTGCCTCGAGGGAACATATCAGGAATATAGCGCCGGTTGTAAATGAGGCCCTCTCAAGAGCAGATACAGGGATAAATGACATCAACGGGATTGCCGTAACCATCGGCCCGGGCCTCATCGGCTCTCTTCTTGTCGGTCTTTACTACGCCAGGGGACTCGCCCTTACTAAAAAAATCCCCTTAGTGACTGTAAATCATCTTGAAGCGCACATACTTTCAATCTTCCTCGAAGATAAAAAACCTGAATTTCCCTTTGTGGCCCTTACGGTTTCAGGTGGACATACAAGTCTTTACCATGTAAAAGGACGGGGTGCTTACACCCGGATGGGGCAGACCCTTGATGACGCCGCAGGAGAGGCCTTTGACAAGGTGGCTAAGATCCTT
>JAFGIC010000422.1 GCA_016929815.1 Deltaproteobacteria bacterium | reverse complement strand
GGTGCCAATTGTCGTTTGTCCACGCATCTGCTCCGGCCGGCACAATCCACCCAGTCTGTATAATATCCGGGATGCCGTCAGGCGTACGGTCAATAGGTGCGGCACCGGGACCGCCGGGAGGTCCGCCGCCTCCCCATGTTGTCGGGTCGCCGAAGTCATCCGCTACACCGTCGCCATTCTCATCCGGGACCTTCCATCCACTGGCGGCTACATTGCCGGGAGGCCCCATCAGAGGCAGGTTCCCTGCAGAACCGGGGATGGGGACCGTATTATTGCCGTGGCTCTTTTCCCAGTTATAGTCATAGGTCGCAAGGACAGTAAATTTCTCGCTTGCGTTGAACAGCACCTTGACCCTGGTTGAAAATCTGTTTGAGTCAGCGGCGCCGCAGCTGAGATAACCGTCGCGGGTCTCCTGCAGGAGGGCCACCCTGGCGGCCCATTTCTCGGACAGGGGTATATTGATTGCCCCGTCAAAGTGTTTCAAATTATAGTTGCCTATCTGCATGTTCCCAAGTATCTCGAATTTGTCCGTGGGGTTGTTCGAGACCACGTTTACGATTCCGCCTGTGGCATTGCGGCCGTAAAGGGTGCCCTGGGGGCCGCGCAGCACCTCAACCCTGCCTATGTCATACATGGAGCTGGAAATCGCCAATGATCTGCCTGAATAGACCTCGTCAAACAGGACAGCGGTTGACGGCTCGCCTCCATAGGCGCCTATGCCGCGGATATAGATCTGTCCGCCCGTGATGCTGGAGGCAACTTCAACACCTGCTGCGTCCTTCATGGCCGCCCCAAGGGTGTTCAGGGCCTCATTCCGGAGAGTATCCTCTGAAATCACGGTAATGGCCATCGAGGTGTCCTGCACGTTTTCCACCCGTTTTTCAGCCGTTACGGTAATTTCTTCAAGAGTAAATTCTTCTGATGTGCTTTCCTGGGCAAAGGCCATGGTAAAGGTAAAGAAGATAATACAAACACCTACAAAACATTTGAAAAAAAACGTAAAAGATTTTCTCATAGTATTCCTCCTTTTTTGATTGTTACCAACTAATTCAAAAGAATAAAAAGTGCTCAAATAGTGATAATAATATGTAAAATACATAATTTTTCCACATAAAGTCTATGATAAAATGTGAATATTTTGTGGCATTTTGCGTCAAATTCTTAATCAGGATGAAAATCAATCTTTTGACTGAATATGATTTGAAATGAGGGAAGTAAAAAAGTAAAGGTATTCATGAGCAGACTTTAATGCAGACGTGAACTGAGAATTGGAAAAGAGGGCATTGTGTTAAAGGGGGTCTGAACCTAATTATTGTATGACTTGTTGAAAAATTTCAGAAGGAGGTCCCCCGTATTACCGGGGGACTCTTAGATGGTACTGTGCTAATAGCTGAATGTCTCGCTGAATGTATAATATGGTTCAGGGAACCTGGGGTCTATGATTGGGGCCGTGGTCGGACTCCATCTGGGAACCTCCACCTGTCTCGCATATCTCATTCCCCCACTGCCGCCGGCCAGCTGTCCACCTGTCGGGGCGCCACCTGGCTCTCCTGCCACTTGAGGACCCTGTCCGCTGCCGGGGGCTCCGCCGGGAGCTTGCCCGCCGGCTGGTGGTCCTCCTGCACCTTGTCCCTGTCCACCGGATTCGGACGGGCCCTGGTCCATTTTACTGTACAGATGCCAGATCTTCCATTTTCCGTCCTCTTTTACAAAATCCACGGCGTACTTTTCCCACATCCATCCGGTGCGCACGTTTGTTTGGCCGTTCGCACTAACCTCTCCATTCACGCTCAGACCGATAGAATACCATATACCTTTTGCCGTGTTCCCATCGCCGGCAACCTCGATAACAGGCGTCTCCTGTGTGTGAATGACATACTCGTCGCCAGCCCCGAGGTTTTCAGGAATATTTTTAACCGCAGGGTATATATTGCTGAGGGATTCAAGTTTCTGCTTTTTATTCTCTGTCTTGACCGTGCAATAATTATAATTAATATCCTTCATGCCCTCCATGACGTTGCCGCCGAGGTTCCATGTAGCGGTCTTGCTGAATTCGCCGTCTATTTTCACCCATAAATCCTCTATTTCTTCACAATGCTTGCCTACCTGGTGATAATAGGCATGCTTGCTGAAGGTGTTCTGTACCTCAAGCATAGCCAGGGCGCGCTCTCCTGCCGAGATCACTGGTCTGCCCGATGAATCAAGCGTCTGGTTTTCAGAGGATCTCTTTGAACATCCGCTGAAAATGAACAGGGTTATTAAAGATAATGCCAAAAAGATTGCCGGGAATTTAAATCTTGTTTGCATAAATTGCCTCCTAAAAGAAATGTTATCGGATATCAGCCTATAGTTTAGAGAGTTTAAGCGCTATTTTGCCGGAGTATTTGCCCGCTTTAACCTCCTTTTTTACGCCGTCAACCGTCATGGTCAGCATGTAACCGTCCGGCGCTGTGATAACAGCGCCATTGGAGAGGGTAAGATCCGTCAGATATGAGTCCTTGTCAACGATCCATATGGACTTCTCGTCAAGGGCGACCTTTATGCCGTACTTATCTTCAACAGCACAATATGTATGTTTTACCTCACCTATATAGTAATAATATTTTTTGGTTATCTTCACTCCATCGATATCAGCCTGACTCTCTGAGGTCGCTGTTGTGATAGCGCCGGTTATGGTGGCGTTCTCGAAGGTGATTATTACATCGTTCTCGCTGGTCATGGAGCTGACTATGTCGCCATCTAGTGTCATATTCTTGAAGGTGGCATTAACATCACTGATTCCCCCGCCCTGTCCGCCTCCAGGTATGGTCCCGCCAGGAGCACCGCCCGGCATTCCCCCTGGCATACCCCCTGGCATGCCGCCAACCGGCATCCCCGCCTTCCATGGATCATCATTAACTATGGCCTCAAGGATAATCCCGCTTTCGGAGATCAGCTTTGCGTTATCGACTATTATTGACGGCTTGGCGCTTTTTACCTGTATCACGGCCTTTTTGGTATTAAACTCGCTCCCCCCGTCAATAGTTACGGTGCCGGACCCGTGTGCCATAATGCCGAATCTGTCTGAATTTACCACGCACACGTTGCTAAATGCGCCTGAACCTCCGCTCGTGATAAAGCCATAATCCTTTACATCAAATATGCACCCGTCGAAGAAATCTGAGCAGCCCCCGTCTGCATAGGCCCCATAACCGCTTTCAAGAGCTTCAAGCCGGCAATCCACTGCATAGAGTTTTACTGTTTGGGCGGCATCCGTTGAAAGGCATCCCCATCTCTGTGTTATTATGTGTGTGCTATTATAATATGCGGTCCCGTTCTGGACAACATTGGTCGCGCGGTTATTCCCTATAAATCCAAGCACCCATGGTACCTCCATGCTGTTGCTGTCCTCCATATTTGCATATTTTTCCAGCAATGTTCCGTCATGTGCCTCAATATATGAATCATTAATGTGCATGGTGCTGTTGCCGCCCACTACTATGGCGGCCCTCTGCACGCCGGTGCTTTTAATTGACGCGTTGTTTACGGTAACATCCGCGTTTCCGCTGGATGTGACTCCAGCACCGTTATTGCCCTGGTCTCCCCCGTTAAAGTCGATCTTAAGATTGCTGATGGAATATTTTGAATCACCTGTTACGATGATCCCGTTGAAATCCTTTCCCGTAGAGCTGATGCTGATGTCTTCAGCGGATGTGTCAGAAACCTTTCCATTGACCACTGCCGATGCAACGGATTTTTCCGGAACATAGACGCCGCCGTCTATATATACAGCCGCCCTGACAACACCTGCATCTGCGCCACCTGGAGCTCCGCCGCCGGCAGCTCCGCCAGGCCCTCCGGCACCTCCACCAGGCGTCCCGCCTCCGGGGGCACCACTGCTGTCCCCACTGGGAGGACCGCCCATGGATATAGGGCTCTCGATCCCCTCCGTGACGGTGAGTGCTATGTCTCCTTTGTAGGTGCCAGGTTCGAATCCTTTTTCAACGCCATCAACCGTCATGGTCAGGCCATATCCCTCGGGGGCCTTTATGATTGTATCACCACCAATGATAAGGGTGCTTAGGTTGGTGGTCTCAATAACCTCCCAGGTGGAGCCTGCTTCAACTGTTTTTTTTGCGCCACACCCTGCCAGGAGTAAAAACATTATGGAAACGAACAGGATTGTTGAAATAGAAAAGAAATTTGTTTTCATGTATTGTCCTTTTCATTCTAATATTATTTTTTGTATATGGGCCTTATGTCTTTATATTTGTCTACGAGCTCTTTCCAGTTTTTGGGCAGCTCAATCTTCCTTGTTATGGGGCCGCCATGATCGCCGCCCCCGGAGTACATTGCCGTGCCCCATGCGTAGTCCAGACCGGCTACGATTACAGGCAGGTGCATATCGCGGAAAAACTTTCTTGCTGACCTGCTGGGTTCCTCCGGAACAAGCACGCCCTTGAGTAGGTGGTGATTTCCCTTCATCCACCTTACATTTACCTCCGAGCCGGGCCTGCGTGCGAATTCTACAATGTAGTCGGTCAGGGCTCTCCTGGTAAAGCCTGCATCCGCAAGCATTCTTGCAGTTGCCGGAAATACGATAAAGGTGCATCCCGGGTCAAATCCCATCGCCTGCACACCTTCGCATATGCCCTTTAAGATTGAGGCGACATTTTTGCCCCCCAGTGCAAACTGACGCATATTAGGCCAGGAAATAGTGACTGCGCTGTCCTCTTTTTTAAGGCCATAGAATACATGCATAGGTTCCCATGGGCTGCCCTCTTCATTTTCAGCGAAGCAGATGCCGGATCTTCCCTCGTGTCCCAGTATTGCCATGTCTTCGATGCCGGGGCGCACGCCGGCGATATTCAGGAGCATTAATGCGATGGCGTGCCCAATGGTTGTCTGCCTGTAATATGGGGTCAAGAGTGTAGCGCCGCTGTGGATGTCGATATCATGCCGGATCGGACCGTTTATCATCATCATGGGAGCCCAGGAGGCCACACTGCAGGTATATGCCTCCAGCCACATTCTGGAATCAACCAGGGCCTGTACCGCGGCTATTAGTACGGGCATATAGGTGGGAAGGCAGCCTGCCATAACTGCATTGATTGCGATCTTTTCCACTGTGGCCTTGCCGTTCATGGGAGGGATCTTAGCTACAACATAATCAGGCGCAAGGTCGCTGCCCTTTAACATCTCTTTAACAGCCTCATCAGTGGGGGGCATCACCGGCATTCCCAGGGCCCAGCCGCGTTTGTAATAGAACGCATTGATCTCGTCAAGGGTGCCTTTAGCTACAATCCTTGGCAGAACAACGGGTGGCTCAGGAGGATTTTTTTCTTCGGGAGTGAGCGGGGCGGTAAGCGCCATTATTATTTTATCCAGCACGGCACTCACACGCTCAGGGATTATTTCTTCTATGAAATCGGTGATGTCAGGCTCCGTGGATATGTCAGGGATAGCCAGCTCAACCAACCGCATTGCCGGAACGCCTCTGAGTTCAGCCGCGCTTTTTGCGCATTCCGTAAACTCTTTGGCCAGCATCATCACCACCGGCTTTTCAAGTCTTTCGACAATCGTTGCATTATATGTCAGGTAAAGGGTGCAAGAGCCCGCATCCGCATTGGCAACTACGGCGGCGTCCACTCCGCTCAGCCACTTTTCAAATACGGGCCTTAATTCCGGGTCCTTGGCCACTTCTGCCACCCGGGTATCGGAATTGAGGTCCTTGGTATACTGGAAGCGGGTCAACTTTATGGTGGGGTATCTGGCTTGAAGCTGCCTGCCGATTTCATCAACGATAATTGCCCAGTGCTGTTTAAATGATGAGAATAGACCTATGGTTTTGCCGTTTAGATCGTTTAATCGAGGTCGAAGTCCAATGGTTTCTATCGGATCAACCTCCCCCCTGGGATTTAAAACCTGATATTCCATTTGATCTTTCCTCCTGTATTGTTTTACAAAAAACACCCCTGGGCCTGATATTAAATGCGGAATTCTTCACACACTCAAGGTGAAGAATTCCGCACATCATGCTTCAGACTAGTAACTGAATGTCTCGCTGAAGGTGTAATAGGGCACAGGGATCTTCGGCTCCATTACCGATACTCTTGTCGGGCTCCATTGCTCATAGGGATTGGGATTTGCCCTGGTGGGGGTCACCTGCTGGGGCATGCCTGCGGTAATCGCCCCCTGTTGTCCCCTCTCACCCTCGGGTGATTCTCCAGAGCCCCTCTCACCGGAAGGCGCTCCCTGTCCGCCGCCTCCTGGGGCTCCACCTGCCCCCTGCTGCCTTGCCCCGGGCCTTGTCCAGTCAGACCCGAGAGAAAAGACATAATCATAATACATCTGGATATGCCAGATCTTCCATTCCCCGTCCTCTTTAGCAAAGTCCACTCCATACTTCTCAAAAAATACCATGCCGCCTGCGATATCATTGCCGTTCTCGTCCTTTTGCCCAGTGAAACTAAAGATCGGGCCAGGTGAGTACCATATCCCTTTTGCCGTCTTTCCGTCACCGGCTACTACTATTATAGGAGTGGTGTTCAGGTGTATGCCCATGGTGCCCACAGGATAAGCGGAGGGCTCATTCTTTATCATCTCTTCAAGGCTCTGATTGGGGTCTTTTGTACCGGGGTTTCCGTAAAATACCTTGATCAGGTCTATCCCTTCCCAAACGCCTCCAGGTTGTGAAAAGGTGGCGGTCTTGGCATATTCGCCGTCCTCCTTGACCCATATGGCTTCAAGCTCTTCAAGGTTATGATTCACTCCATGATAATAATTGTGGATGCTCATCAGGTTCTGGCACTCGACCCACGCCCTTGCATATTCCGCGTCCGAGATCACGGGCCTTTCCTTTGTACAGGAGCTGAAAACACCGTAAACAATAAAGACTGTTACAAGACATGCTAAAATGACTGCTGAATACTTGACTTTGTTTCTCATGGCTCGCCTCCTTTAAAAATGGTTAATGATTTTACGGCTTATAAAAATTGCCCCGGTTTATATTGTGTTGTTACATACCTTTATCCTCTGTCGCGGGCTTGCCGTAGCTGAAGGTCTCGCTGAATGTCCTGTAGGGCTCGGGCGGCGCCGGCACAAGTTCCGGGACATAGTTTGCTGTAAAGGGATTATCATAGGTTGTCGGCTCCTTAAGGGAAGACTCCTGGCCGGCTCTGCCGCCGGCAGGCGCTATAGCAGAAGCATTAGTCATGAACCTGCTCTCATATTCGTCGGTATAGTTCATATCCGCCGGCGTCATGAATATCCTGTACACATGGTAATGGAGGATCTTCCATTTCCCATCCTCCCTGATGAAATCACAGGCATATTTTGTCCATGCCCACATGCCCGTCAACTTGCCGGTAACCGGATCGGAAATTGTTTCGGCCCCGGGGGACTTCCAGACCCCTTTCGCCGTCTGGCCGTCTTCTGCGATCTCAATAACGGGCGTTGTTAGCGTGTGAACAAAGAGCGTCCCCGGCGCAATTGTATCTCCCTTGGGGCCATGCTGATTAAGTATTTCTCTGACCGCATCACGGCCCCTGTAGAGACCCATATGTGCAACCTCCCAGCTTACATCCGGGTTGTTTTTTGCGAACATTGTATCGATAAATTCTGGATCTTTTTGCACTTCATGTTCCCATACATATCTTCCCATCAGGTTCTGTATCTCATGAACGGCATCAAGGCGCTCGATCTGTTTTTTATATGTCTCATTCGTCTGTTCCAGCTTGCTGATACGTTCCTCCAAACCTGACTGGCTGCAACCGGAAAGACACATAAAAATCAAGACGGCAGCGGCCAGAATAATTACAGGTATCATCCCATTCTTTTTTAAATTTTCCATTGTCTTCTCCTCATATTTTTATAATTTAATCACATGGCGGCAAGCCGCTCCCCCAAAAGACAGCCCTCGGTTATAGCCATGCCGATGCTTATGCCTGCGAAGGGGCTCTGATACACGGTGATAAAGCGGCCCCCGGCATTGTTTCCGGCTGCATAGAGGCCCTTGATGGGCTTGAATTCCGAGTTGAGCACGCGTCCCTCCGCGTCCGTGTCAAGACCGGTGGTCGCGACAAGACCGGGGCTTAGCGCCCCCATTATGCCGTTACCGTCGTTTTTACTTATGGTACCGTAAAACGGCGGGTCTTTGAGGCCGGTTACCTTCATAATACGCCGGTCTTTGCCGAATTCCTCATCTATGCCTTTCTCGCACATCTTGTTATATCTTGCGATCTCGGCCAGGGCCTTTCCCCTGGTTTCTCCCTTCCAGCAGCCCATGAAATCAAGAAGCTCTTCAATAGTATTGGCGCAGTAGAGTTCTCCTCCGCTAAAAGGGCCTTTTATTTCCCTTCCCTGTCCCCAGCTGTATTGTTCAGGTCCGGGCTTTACGTTGTCCAACTGCTTAAGTATCGCCGGCCAGCTATATGTATCAGCGGTATCCACGGACCCGTGACGCGGCGGCATCATCTCATAGACCTTCTTCCAATTCCTATCATTGAATGTAACAGTAAAGCCATCCGTAGGTTGAGAAAGGGTGGTGCCGGCCGCCTCATCGCAGAATCGTTCACCCCTGCTGTTGAGCTGCAGAAACCACGTACCGGTGCCCGGATCGCCTCCAGCCATGGTGGAATGGGGGCCGATCTCTATATGGCCGCCTGCCCATATACCCAGCTTGATGCTGGAACCGTCGCGG
>JAFGIC010000421.1 GCA_016929815.1 Deltaproteobacteria bacterium | reverse complement strand
GTTTCCATGGCAAAACCTCAATTCATAATTAATCTATTTTCTTCTCGGCAAACGAATAATCACCCTGGCGCCGGCGCCATCATCGCTTTCAATGGATATTGTCCCTTCATGACCCTCGATAATGTTTCTGACAATTGAAAGCCCCAGCCCGCTCCCCTTTTCCTTGGTGGTAAAAAACGGGTTAAATATCTTTTTCATGGTCTCCTTCTCAATGCCTGTCCCTGTATCTTCCAGAACAATAAGATAGACGTCCTTCTCCTCGTGGATCATTATTCTTATCTCTCCCGATTCCTCTATTGCCTGGATGGAATTTAGAATAAGGTTCATGAACACACGGTAAAGGCGCTCCGGATCGGCATGTATTTTCAGTTCCCTCCCTTCGAAATTATCCTTTACCTTTATCCCCTTTTTATCCAGTTCCTGTGAAAGAAATGAGATATTCTTTCTGATTATTTCATCCAGCCTGCATTCCTGGATGTTCAATTCATAAGGTCGGGCAAAGTCTAGAAACTCCGCTACGACATTATTCAACCTTATGGATTCTTCCTTAATGACAAGAGAAAGCCTCTTCTGCCTTTCATCCGCCTGGTTCATCCCTGCAAGGAGTTCCGCGGTGCTCTGGATTATCCCGAGAGGATTCTTTATCTCATGTGAGACGCCTGCAACCATCTGGCCAAGTGCCGCAAGTCGCTCAGCCAGGTGAAGCTGCTCTTCAAGGGCCTTCTGCTCGGCAGCCCTTTTCTGAATAATCTCTTCGGCGTTATGTACGATAAAAAGAAGAGCGAAAAAGATTAATACCATAATGAAGAATGATACGCCGAAGATAAAATATTGCAGCTTCAAAATAGAGTTGTATTGTTCGGTCATATCCAGTGTTACTTCGAAGACACCTATTACAATTGGTTCGTTATCCTCATTATCCGTTTCATTCTCTTCTTCATCTGAGGCAACCCATTGAGTTACGGGGATATATGCCCTGACCTTTTTTTCACCGCCTATCTTCCCTATTTCCCCCCATAGATCTTTTCCCTCAGTTATCAGGAAAGAAGAGGATTCACCGTTAACAGCCTTTTTATACTCCGGCGTCTCGACCGTCTTTTCCTTGAAAAATTTAGGATCTGTGCTGTAAACCACCATGCCGTCTAAAGGGGAATGGAGCTTGACAAGCTCTATATTAGAACCCCTTATGGCAAATTTTATTGTTTCATCAAGAAGTTTCTGCTGACTTTCATTTCCAAGTTCAATCTGACCATAGACATTGGCGACAGGCATGGCGAAATAATTCCAGAACTGGTTATTAAGGTTCTCGCCTATCATATTCCTGTAATCTTCAAAATAGTCCTTTGTCAGGATATCCTTAGCGCCCTGTGAGATAAATAGAACAAATGGGAAACTGACAGCGATCAGAACAATAAAGCTGGTTACGGCGAAATATTTGACCAGCCGGAACGGCTTGATCTCCGGTTTGATATTTATATGATATCTTGACGGCAATTTAGATAACCCTGACGGAAAATTCTGGAAAATGTCGGCATTATTACCTATAGTTCTAAAAAATTCTTCTGATTTCAATTTATACCATAACCGAATTAAATATCAAATTCTTAGTACATCTCCGGTTAAGATTTGACTTAAGGATACATCCGGTTGTAAAAGATAAAAAATTCGGATTTTTAAAATTATGAATTACAATAATATGCCATATATGCTTTACGCCGATACTCGGGGCAATGTCTATGAGCATCCCTATTACCGCATGGCGGGCGCGTCAGGCGACTCCTGGGAGATATTGCACGAAGAAGACCTCATGCCCATGCCTGAATTCAGCAAATTGTTCTATATCCCGGACTGCCCGCCCGTGGGTCTCGATCCGCGGACCGGACAATTCAAGGTAGTAAAAACCGTTAAAACAGACGGCGTTACACAAAAATGCCTTGCTGTGGCGGCGTTTATGGAACCGGGTATCGTGCGCAGTCACCTTCCGGCGGTGGACTACAGCAAAAAGTCCTATATATTGCCCTTGTGGGGATACACGGCAGTCGGTTTCAGGGATGATGGTTATAAGGTCTCTGCCTTCATGATCGAATACAACCATAAATGGGACCCAAGGAATTACGATGACAGGAAACTGGTCCCCGCCATAAGGAGATTCAAAAAATCTGGTTTTAATGGGGCGCTTACTGAACATCTGATCAATTGCGCCGTTAATAACCATTGCTTTGCCGCCAAGAATCTTTTCCTTAGAAGGTGGGAGGCCCCGCTGCCGGTCGCCCGCACGTGCAATGCCGGTTGTCTGGGGTGCCTTTCGCTCCAGCCTGACAATCGGTGCAGTTCATCACAACAGAGGATCTCCTTTAAGCCGGACAGGGATGAGATAGTGTCTCTTGCGGTCAGTCACCTGGAGAATGCCCCGGAGCCGATCGTAAGTTTCGGCCAGGGGTGCGAGGGGGAGCCATTGATGGAATACAGGCTTATTGCCGAAAGCATAAGGGAGATAAGGAAAAGGACGCCCAAGGGCACAATCAACCTGAATACAAACGGAAGCCTGCCGGACAGGGTCCGCGAAGTGGCCATGGCGGGTCTCGATTCCATACGCATCAGCCTTAACAGCGCCAGGCCTGAATTATATCGGGCCTATTACAATCCCAAAAACTATGATTTCGAGGATGTCGTTGAATCCATCTCCTTATCAAGGCAGATGGGTCTCTATACCATGTTAAATTATCTTGTGTTCCCCGGCATCACGGATCAGAAGGATGAGATAGAGGCATTAAAGGATCTGATCATAAGGACACACGTAAATTTTATTCACCTTAAAAACCTTAATATCGATCCCCAGGTATATCTCAAATCCATGCCCATGACTGGATCCGGGGCTATCGGCATGAAAAGAATGACTGAGATGCTGCGCAACGAATTCCCCGACGTGGAACTGGGGTACTTCAACCAGCCTGTAAGATAACAGTCCTTATAAAAAGGGCAAGGCGCTCACGCCTTGCCCTTTTTATCATGCTGAATCACTGAATGATTATTATTTCTTCTTTTTGGCGGCGCCTTTCTTCTTTGAGGGTTTTTTCTCAGCCTCGGCGCCCTCTATGGTTGCCTGGGCGGCCGCAAGCCTTGCTATGGGCACCCTGTAGGGAGAACAGCTGACATAATTGAGCCCGACATTGTAGCAGAACTTTACCGACGCCGGGTCTCCGCCCTGCTCCCCGCATATCCCGACCTTCAGGTCCTTTTTGATGGACCTTCCCTTTGATACGGCCATGTCAATAAGCTGACCTATGCCTTCCTGGTCAATGGTCTGAAAAGGATCGGCCTTGAGGATCTTCTTATCCAGGTATGCCCTGAGGAATCCGCCAATGTCGTCACGGCTGAATCCGAAGCCCATCTGTGTCAGGTCGTTGGTCCCGAAGGAGAAGAACTGTGCCTCCTCAGCCATTTTGTCGGCGAGCAGGCAGGCCCTCGGTATCTCAATCATCGTGCCTACGAGATGATCTATCTTTTTGAGGTTGAATTTTAATATTACCTCTTTGTAAACCCTCTCGATTATCTTCTTCTGTTCCTTCAATTCATTCATATCACAGGTTACCGGGATCATGATCTCGGGCATGGCCTTTACCTTATTCTTGATCAGCTCTGCAGCCGCCTCAAATATTGCCCGTATCTGCATCTCAGACACCTCGGGATAGGTGATGCCCAGCCTTACTCCGCGATGACCCATCATGGGATTGACCTCGTGAAGGAGCTCCCCGCGTTTTACAATCTCCTTAACATCAATCCCGAGGCTGTCGGCAAGTTCTTTCCGCTGAGGCTCGTCCTGGGGAATAAATTCATGGAGGGGCGGATCAAGCAATCGGAATGTAACCGGAAGCCCCTGCATGACCTTCATAGTATCCTTAACGGATGCCTTTACATAGGGGAAAAGCTTATCCAGTGCCGCAATCCTTTCTTCCACCGTGCTGCTTAAAATCATCTGTCTGAGAAGGAACAGAGGCTTTTCACTGTTTTCACCGTAAAACATGTGTTCCGTCCTGAAAAGACCGATTCCCTCCGATCCGAAGGACCTGGCGGTTGCGGCGTCAGCGGGCGTGTCCGCGTTG
>JAFGIC010000420.1 GCA_016929815.1 Deltaproteobacteria bacterium | reverse complement strand
CTATGGTTTCGGCTCAATGTGTTTCCCATTGTTATTCCCCCTTTGCGGCACCGTACCGAAGATATACCCGCAATGGTTTATCATTTTATCGAACGCAAATCAAAGGAGTTAAAAATAAGGGACCTTCCGTCAATAGCGCCGGCCGTTCTGGACAAGCTCCAAACCTACATCTGGCCGGGCAATGTTCGTGAACTGGAAAACCTTATTGAGCGGGAGCTTATTCTTAATCAAAAAAATGGTAATATGGACCTACTGAGATTTGACGCATTTACGTCAATTACGATTCCGAAAAAGCGAGAATCTGACAAAAATAGAGACGCTGATATCCAACATCTCGATGACATGATCTCGGCTCATATTGAAAAGGCTTTAGAGCTCTCGAACGGCAGGATTGAAGGAAAGAATGGCGCAGCGGAGATGCTCGGGCTCCATCCAAGCACCCTGCGAGGTAGAATGAGGAAGCTGAACATCCCTCATGGAAGAATGCGGTCAAATCAAATATCAAGGACATGAAAACAAAAATAACTGTATCAATTATTCTTATTATTGGACTTGCTTCTGTTTCGTACGGCATGATTAGGGATAATAACATCATTTTTTCAGCAGGCATAATACTTGTGACGGCGGGATACATTTTTATACGAAAAAAGCTAAAAGATTCGATTAGCAAAATAAATGGCCCGGAAGGCTAAATTTCTATTTTTTCTTAAACATCTCCTCAAGTCCCGCAAAAGGCTTATGGGTCACTGAATTGGTTTTTCCATCCTTAATCTCAATATCGCCCGAGGCCATATGATCTATAAAACGGCTGTGTTCGTTGTCATGGCAATATATGCAAAGGTTTTCCCAGTTACTCCCGTCAGAAGGGTTATTATTATGATTATGATCCTTGTGATGAACAGTAAGCATATGCAGGTTTTTTCGTGTGAACTCTCTTCCGCAGCGTGCGCACACCCAGGGATGTATTCTCAAAGACTGTTCTCTATAGCCTTTCATCCTCTCCTCTTCGGCTTGACGCGCCCTCCTGACAATATCAGTCATTTCATCCCTGCTAATCTTGCTTGTACCTGATCTGCCCGATATCTTTTTTTTCGATCCCATAAAAATCTCCGTGAAAAGGATGCATCAATTTCAATTTAAAACACCTTTTATTATCAATATGTTCCGGTTAATGAACCTCCCCGCCGCAGAGCAGCGGAGTATCAAGGCGTCATTCCGGAAAGCCCAAAGGGCTTATCCGGAATCTAGATTCCCGATTTCGCGGGAATGACAGAAACGCCGCAAGCGGCGGGGTATTAAACCCGGGCTGCGCAATAAATAGATGTGCTTATTGAACCTTGCAGGGCTCGGGGATCTCTTTTTAATTCGCCGCCCAAATGCCTCATGTGCCTATAATCGCCCCCATCCAGGGGAATAGGGCAACTGAGAACAGGCACAAAAGAAGATGGCATTTCATGGAGCCATGCCCTGTGGGGCTCCCTCAATGTGTGCAGTATATAGGTGCCGTTCCAGGACCTGAGGAGATATGGCGGCGGATTTAAAAAGAGATCCCCGAGCCCATGACCTATTGAATATAGAAATTTTACCGAAATTTTCCAACCGGACAATGTTGATTTAGTACAACAATGTTGCAGGATAATCCTTACTTGTTCAACAAGCCTTTAAATTTATCCGTCACGCTTTTCATTCCCTCTTTTGCGCTTTCCCCCACGCTATCAAGCGTCTTACCCAGGGATTCCAAACCTTTATTAAAAACATCCGTAACTGCCGGGGATGTGATTTTTTGATACAAGGCGTTCAGTGCCGTTTTTACCGCTTCCCCGGGACTAGCCCCTCCTTTCTCTTTACCAATGTCTTTAAGATGAATATCAGGTAATGGCGCTGTGATAGTTTTACCGCCAAGTAATGGCATCACAAGAGTTACCTTGCCGTCCCTGACGATAAAATTACTAATAATCATCTTCTTTCCTGTTTCCTTTTTTTCTTTCCGAGTGCCGGATGCTTCCTTTTTGGTGCCGATGCTTTTCTGAACATTGTTTAAGATAGACTGAAAATTATCCGTGCCCTTTGCTTTTTCATACGTTACTACTCTTCTATCACCTCAATTCCCTCAGGAGGTACAAATTTGAAAAAACTTTTACTGAGTTTTCCGTTAACCACTGGTTCACCAAGTACAAACCGCGTTATTCCGCCAAGGTAGTTATATATCTCAACAACAAGTATATTAAAGGTTACAGTTGATACAGTCAGATTGATATGTTCAATCTCCTGCCACTGAGGGTTAGGGAATAATTGAAGCTGATAATTTTGTTCATCGCCTAATTCCGATTGCACTACATCAAAATTATCTCCCACCTCTTTGAGTCCATAAAAAATACCGCTCAAGAGCTTTAACTCTTTACCAAGCCTATCAGAAGGATACTTATAAACAATGTTTTTTTTAGGAATAACCCACCAGAGATTATTACCGTCAGTAGTTACAATTTCGGTATCAGGTTTCTCCTGCAACACCTTAAGGAAGTCCTTTGGCTTGAAATATATCCTTCCGGAAGCTTTATCAGCGGTTATCTGATCACCTAGCAAGGCCATGGAGCCTGTTATAATCTGCCGTTCATAAGAAACCTCAATCCCCGGTAGGTTACCGTATCTATTAAGGATACTGTCTAGGATATCGGACAATCGTCTTTCGGCTGTGGCAGGGGCGGCATAAAAGAGCATTTTAAAAAAAAGATATGCAAATAAGATGCGCATACACACAATTTTTATT
>JAFGIC010000419.1 GCA_016929815.1 Deltaproteobacteria bacterium | reverse complement strand
TTCATTCAGAGACAAATTTTTTAATTTTGGCGGAGCAGAGGCCATAACATATTTATATAATTAACTAAATCGGGACCAGGATCTCTTTGCCAGGATTAAATGCGGTTCCTGATTCGTACATTATTATTTCTTTTACGGACTGGCAGTGCGCATCAGGAAATCGGTTTCCGGATGAATAATATTGAATTCCAAATTATTGGGATAATAATTTTAGGGGGTATTTACGTTAATGGATAAACCAACAGACCAAATTAAAGAGACCAGCGAGGACGACAACGATACTTCAACCTTTGATAAAGATTTTAATGATGCATTTCATTCGGATAACCGGCACAAAGATATGAAACAGGGTGATGACGCATCAGAGGAAGACAGCTTTAAGTCACTCTATGAACAGAGCCTTAAAACAATCCAGGAAGGCGAACTCGTCTCAGGAGAGATTGTTATGATCGGCAAGGAATTTGTACTGGTTGATATCGGTTATAAATCAGAGGGACAGATCAGGATCAATGAATTTATCGATGCCGACGGCAATCTGACCGCAAAGGTAGGCGACAAGATAGACGTGCTTCTTGAAAAGAGAGAGGATGAAGACGGACGGATTATCCTTTCCAAGGAAAAGGCTGCAAAGATCAAGATATGGGACGAGATCAAGCGGATTTACGAAGAAGACGGGACTATACAAGGGCAGATTGTTTCACGATTAAAGGGAGGCATGGCTGTTGACATTGGATTGCAGGCATTTCTCCCGGGGTCTCAGATCGATCTCAAACCTATCAAGAATTTTGACTCGCTGATAGGCACCAGGCATGATTTTAAAATCCTTAAATATAACAAGCGCAGGTCGAATATCGTTTTATCCAGAAGGGCAATTCTTGAAAAAACTCGTAAATCCATGAGAGACAGCACCCTTAAAAATATAGAGGAAGGCTCCGTTGTAGAAGGGACAGTTAAAAATATAACAGATTACGGCCTTTTCATTGATCTTGGAGGCATTGATGGATTGCTTCATATCACGGACATTTCCTGGGGCAGGGTCGGCCACCCGTCGGAACTTTTCCAGGTAGGCGATCAGATCTCCGTTAAAATCCTTAAATTCGACACGGAAAAGGAGAGGGTCTCCCTGGGTCTCAAACAGCTGAAACCCGACCCCTGGAGTGATGCCGACAATAGATACCCGATAAATACAAAGGTCTCGGGGAAAGTAGTAAGCCTTGCCGATTATGGCGCCTTCATTGAAATTGCGGAGGGGATTGAAGGACTGATTCATGTATCGGAGATGTCTTGGACAAGAAAGATAAGACACCCCTCCCAGATGTTGAAGGTCGGAGATGAGGTTGAGGCAGTAGTCTTGAATATCGACTCGGCGAACAAACGGATATCCCTGGGGCTGAAACAGGTCGAACCAAACCCATGGGCGGTAATCGGTGAAAAATACCCCATCGGAACCACCATTGAAGGCAGGATAAAGAATATAACCGATTTCGGCATCTTCATAGGCATTGACGAGGGGATTGACGGACTTGTACACATATCCGATATTTCCTGGACCAAGAGGATCAAACACCCCTCGGAAGTATATAAAAAGGGCCAGGAGGTGCAGGCTGTAGTCCTTAACATTGATGAAGCCAACGAACGTTTCTCCCTGGGCATCAAACAATTGACGCCTGATCCCTGGGATGAGATCCCTGTTAAATATAAGCAGGGTACAAGGGTTACCGGGACCATCACGAACATAACTGATTTTGGCGTATTTATAGAACTTGAAGAAGGCATCGAAGGTCTCATACATGTATCGGAGTTGACAAAGGAAAAGGGCGGCAATCCCTTAAGCAGGTTCAAGGTGGAGGATGTGATTCAGGCTAAGGTTATAAACCTGTCCAAGGATGAAAAAAAGATCGGCCTTTCAATCAAACAGCTTGAAGAAGGCGACGAGAAAGATATCTACAGGAAATATATGAGCAGCAGCAGGGAGGCAACATCAAACCTTGGAGAACTTCTGAAGGCCGGTATGCAGAACCTCGAAGCCAAGGCAGCCGCGGAAGAGGCCAAGGCAGCTGAGAAGAATACCGACAAGGACCTTGAGTCCCCCGAAAAGGACGAGTCTCAATCCTGATTGATCTATCCCTTCCATTATTATCAAACCTTCATTTCCCCTTTTCTATAAGGGGAAATGAAGAAATCTAATTTTACTCTGTATTATAAATCAGTAAAACTTAAAGGAACATACTGACATCGCCCTTTCCCTTTCGAATCACCTCGGGAACGTCGTCTATAAGAGAAATGACGCTTGAAGGATCGGGATACAATACGCCTCCGTCGATAACCAGATCAAGATGTGAAGGATAGGCGTCATGTATCAGTGACGGATCATCAAGCAACGCACTCGTGCTTATGATAGGTCGGCCCAGTTCCCGAACTATGCTTAGACATATGTTATTGTCGGGAACACGTATCCCTACGGTCTTCCGTTTTGTAAGCATTATCTTCGGAACAAGTTTGGTTCCCTCAAGGATAAACGTATATGGGCCAGGCAGCAGCCTCCTCATGGTCTTATAGCTGTAATCCGATACCTTGGCGTATTTGCTTATTTCCTTCAGGCCGTCGCATATAATAGAGAACGGTTTATTCAGGGGTCGTTTTTTTAATCTATAAATCCGTTCGATCCCCTTTTTATTGTAAAGATCGCACCCGATTCCGTAAAAGGTATCCGTCGGATAGGCGATAAGGCCGCCCTGATCAAGGACTTCACTGACCTTTTTTATAAGGCGCTGCTGAGGATTCTGTGGGTTAATGGATATTATCATGGAGACAAGTTCCTATATTAAAAGGCCGTCATTGTCAATATGGCCCTATAGATATATTGACAAATGCCGGATGATAAAAGAATATTACATAATTATCCCTCCGCGCCATATAACCCAGCGGAAGAAATTCAGGAGGCGTTGCCCGGATTATGTCCTATTCTATTATGACGGCCTTTTCTTTTTTGTTCGGCCTAATTGTGGGAAGCTTTTTAAACGTTTGCATTTACAGGATACCTCTCAAAAAATCCATCATTTCACCCCCCTCCAGTTGCCCCTCCTGCGGTGAGAGGATAAGGTTTTACGACAACATCCCCATAATAAGCTATATCATCCTCAGAGGGAAATGCAGGCGCTGCGGTAAACCTATATCCATTAGGTATCCCTTCATTGAACTGATGACAGGCCTTTTAAGCCTTGCCGTCTTCGTGAATTATTCTCATTACGGACAGTACTTCTCCTTATTTATATTTGTGTCCGCACTTGTTGTAATAACCTTTATAGACCTGGACCACCAGATTATTCCTGATATCATCTCCCTGCCTGGAATCTTTGCAGGGGTTCTGGCAACTGTTATCCTGAGCAGCATCATCGCAGGATACCGGATTTCCAATTATGAGATTAAATGGTATGATTCAATTATCGGTGTTTTGGCGGGAGGAGGCATCCTTTATCTTGTCGCGGTCGGATTTGAAAAACTTACCGGGAAAGAGGGCATGGGAGGCGGCGACATAAAGCTGCTTGCCATGATAGGGGCATGGATGGGCTGGCG